>JAOZQY010000137.1:0-3845 GCA_029931975.1 Bacteroidales bacterium
ACAACTTTGTTTTCGTATAAAACTACCTTTTTATGGATCTCATTATCAAAATGTTTTAAATCCAGTATTAGTGTATCGATATATGGAAACAGTTTACCCAATCGGTTACTTGACCCGTTTGTTTCTACAACTGTATTGATTTGTTTAACTTTTAATCTTGTAAGAAATTCCAGAACAAAATCAAACTGAACTGTGGGCTCTCCTCCAGTAAGGGTTACCCCTCCTCCACTATAAAAAAGATGCCTGCTTTTCAGTACTTCACTTACCAGTTCATTCATAGAATCTTCCTGATAACTCAAGCGAATTCCCTGATTTCTGTTTTTAGTCAGGCAGACCCTTTCCTTGCATTCTATGCATATATCCCGATTAAGTAGATTATTTTGTATTGCTCCCCATGGGCATATGGAATCAAGCAGTTTATCTTTACGCACAATAAGAGAACCATCAATTTTAATGCCTTCTGGGTTCGAACACCATGGGCAGCTGAAATTACACCCCTGGAAATGGTACAGAAGCCTGTTCCCCGGCCCATCCTGAGAGAAGTTCCAACCTTTCTGAAATATCCTGGCTTTTTCCATATATACTTATTATAGGGAGAACAGAGTATATATGTCAAGTATTCTTTATTTTTCTTTTGTTTTATTACAGTATTTATTAACTTTTATCTTGACAAACAACCCGGTATTTCCCCACAATTGCAGAAGGAAAATGTACTGAGTTACAGCATTAAATATACTTGATTTCACCTGTCTACTCTAATAAAGATTTGACAAATTCCAATGCAAATTTCAAATCATCTTCATAATGATCAAGATTCATAATATTACGATAGAGGCTTACTGAAGAACCAATCTCTCCAACAGGTCTTACAAAGGGCTCCATCACAATAGGGCCTGCATAATTTACTGCTGTCAGTGCATCAAATATTATTTTCCATGGCAACATACCAGTTCCGGGAATTTTTCGGTTATTCTCTCCAATATGAAAATAGCGAAGTTTTTTGCCTGCTTTCATGATGGGAGAAATAAATGAGTCTTCTTCAATATTTATATGAAAGGTATCAAGGTGAATCCCGATGTTAGGTGAACTTACAGCCTCAATGTATTCAAGTGCCTGATCACAACAATTAATAAGAGAATTTTCAAACCGGTTAGTTGGTTCCAAATTCAAAAAAACACCATTATTATTAAATGCCTTCACAGCTTCTTTTATTGAGTTTATACTGTTTAACCATGCAATTTCTCTTTCATTCATGCTGTTTACTGTTTTATTCCATTCGCAATAAACCACCCCGCAACAATCAGTTATATCGCATTTCGCCATAACTTCCGCCGCTTTCTGTAAAAACTTAATCCCAGAAGCTCTTATGCTGGGAACCGAAGAAGAAATATCATGCGCAGGCGCCATACCAAGACTCATGACAAGTTTAATATTATTCTGTTCTGCACATTCCTTTATCCGTTTTAATCCTTCATCATTCTGTTCAAGAAGATATCCAGCCCCCAATTCAAAAACTTCAAACCCAAGGGCTCCCACCTTGTTTATCAACTCAATCTGTTCGTCCATCCAATTTGTTACGAAACAGCCATAGTGAATACCAATTTTATTCATACAACATCCTTATTAAACTCTGCATTTTGTGTAATTTCTATTATCGCCTTATCTAAGTTAATATTCAGTTAACCTTTATCATTACCTTCATTGTTGATTCAGGACTATTTTCAATCTTTTTATATGCTTTGATATAATCTACAAAATCAAAGCTATCGGTAATGAGTGGTGAAAGTTTTACCATCTCATTAGTTACCAGATCAATTGCTGTTTGAAAATCATCAATGTTGTAGCGAGCAGTACCAATTAGCCGTAGCTCAGCCTCATTCACCAAAGCCATATCAACTGTTGGAGCATGTCCATACACAGCAACAATAATAATATCAGTTCCCTTCCTGGCATTTTTAATGACCGCCTCAAGCCCAGTCTGAGCACCAGTACATTCGAAGATAATATCAGCCTTCTTCTCCTTGCCAAAAACTTCTTTTAATTTCTCACCAAGATCTTCTACCAAAGGATTAACAACATGATCAATTCCACATTCAGAAGCCTTAACAAGTCTGAATCCGTTAGTATCCGTTATCATTACTGACGCTGCACCTATCCCAATGGCTGTCTGAGCAACAAGATTTCCAATTGGCCCTGCTCCCATTACAAGAACATCCTTTCCTGTAAGATCTCCAGCTTTTTTAACAGCTCGTACAGCAACAGCTAAAGGTTCAATCATCGCTCCCTGCTCATAACTCATACTTTCGGGCAGCTTAACAAGACGGTCTGCTGGATAAACAAAATAATCACACGCAGAACCATTCTGCTGAAAACCAATTACCTTAAGATCATTACAAATATTATACAACCCATGCTTGCAGGGATAACACTTCCCACAGAAGACCTGCGGCTCAGGGGTTACCTTATCACCACTCTTAAATATTGTTACACCCTCACCTACAGCTACAACCTCTCCTGACGTTTCATGACCCTGAACTATTGGATAAGAAACATAAGGATGCAATCCATGATAAACATGGACATCTGATCCACAAATACCTATCTGCTTGATATGTATCAACACCTCTCCTTTTTCAGGAGAGGGAATACAGACCTGTTCAATTTCTATTTTTTTCGGGGCTGTCATTACAGCTTGTTTCATCTTTTCTCTCATCTTTCATCCCTTTATGCTATTGTGTTCAGCCAGCCGCCATCAATATAGTAATTCGAACCTACCGAATAAGAACCCTTTTCTGAAGCTAAGAAAATATAATATTCAGCGATCTCCTCTGGTGAGGCAAACCGGTCTATTGGCGTGTTGGTATGTGCTATTCCGTCAAGATACTCCTGAGGGGTTTTTCCTTCTTTTTCAGAGAGTATGCCTGCGGTTTTCCACCAGTCCGGCGTAAGTACAAGGCCAGGGCTTATTGTGTTTACTCTAATGTTTTTGGAAATAAGTTCATTTGCCATACATTTTCCAAGCATTAAAAGTGCAGCTTTTGTTGTATTATAAATTGGTTCGTACCAGAGTGGCTGAGTGGCACAGATACTGGCTGTATTGAGGATGACACCACCTCCACGTTTTTCCATGTAGGGTACAAAAGCACGAGCCGTACGGACAGTGCTCATTACATGAAGATCCCAGACTGCATACCAATTCTCATCAGTAGAGTTCATCACAGTTTCCTCGGTTCCCGTTCCTGCATTATTTACAAGGATATCAATTCCCCCTAAACTTTTTTCAATTTCTACCCGTGCTGCTTCAATCTGCTCAGATTTAGAAACATCCATCGATATACCCAAGGCCTTTACTCCGTAATCATCAGTAATTCTTTTAGCTTCAGCCTGAACCCGTTCCTTATTTCGCGCGCCTATCACGACTTCAGCTCCTTCACGAGCGAATGCGCGGGCAACTGCTAACCCTATACCGATGCTTCCGCCGCTAATGAACACTTGTTTTCCTTTTAATCCTAAATCCATCATTTAATTCCTTTACATTTTATTTACAAAATATATATCCTTCATATGGTAACCAGGAATGGGTAATATCATTGTATTTCACATTCTGGTTGTATATTCTCCCGCAAAGTCAAAGCAGGTTTCAGAGCATTAGTCATGAATGATTTAATACATATCCGTATGTGTTTTCATGAGCAAGCTCCCAGGATCGGGTTATTCTCTGTTTTTTTTCCAGGGGATATATCCAGGCGATCTCAATCAACCCGAATCCCATCGATACAGCCCAGGAAATCTGTTCACGGATCTCTACTTCTTTTAGGAGTTGGGCAAACCACCACCACCTAATT
>JAOZQY010000137.1:3945-6647 GCA_029931975.1 Bacteroidales bacterium
CCATCCAGAACGATTTCACCAGCATTGGCATTTTGTTCTGCATGAGCAACTGAGCGGGCACCTGCAATAGGTATAACCCTTTCATTTTGTGCTACACACCATGCAAGAGCAATTTGTGAAAATGCCGCATTATGTTTATCTACAAGCGGTTTAATTCTTTCCAGAAATTCAGTTACCATTTCTATATGGCCTTTCTGAAATAATTCATCAGAAGAACGGAAATCTCCTTTATTAAATTGGGAATTAATATTAATTTTCCCTGTAAGTAAACCCTGAGCAAGAGGTGAATACGCAAGAAAAGTTATTTCATTGTCACAACAATAATCCAATCTTGTTTGCCCCATCTTCCGCTGCAGCATGCTGAAATGTTCCTGATCTGTTGAAACAGCACCACAAGACCGATACTTATCAAGCTGCGAATCGCTAACATTGCTCAACCCGATAGACCTGATTTTTCCCTGCTCTCTCAACTTTACAAGTGCATTCATGGTTTCTTCAATCGGAGTGGAAGGATCCGGCCAATGAACCTGATAAAGATCAATGTAATCAGTTTGCAGTCTTTTTAGACTTTGTTCTACCTCATAAATTATAGATTCCGCACCAAGGTAGATATACACATTTTTCCCTTCCCAGTCAAAAACATGTCTTCCTTTCTTCATATGCCATATATGACCGGCTTTTGTTGCAAGAACAACTTTATCTCTCCGGTGCCTTACCGCCTTGCCAACAATTTCTTCAGACTGCCCAATACCATATACGGGAGCAGTATCAATAAAATTTATACCATTGTCCAGAGCCGCATGTATTGCATCAATTGCCTGTATCTCCTCTGTCCCCCCCCATCCTAATCCGCCTATCGCCCAAGTACCCAGACAAATAGAGGACACTTTTATATCAGTAGTTCCTAGTTTTCGATATATCATTATTGAACCCTTTTAATCATTTAATTACTGTGAAATATCTACAGTAAGTGCCGATAGAGTAGCTGACTTTCCAACTTCACTCCCATCAACAAAAACCTTCAATCCTTCTCCCAATCCATATCTTGTACCAATTCTGTCCCATAAAATTGTAATGATATGATCGTGATATTTTATGTTATCAAGACAAAAATAATCCCACCCGGTATCATTAGGAAGAAGGGGATTAATTTCCAAAATATTATCTTTTCGCGGCCTTAGACCGGCTAATCCCGTAATTATAAGATCACAGTAGGTTGAATGATTATAATCCCTCCAGCTCTTTTCAAACCATCCATCTTCAGTATTTCCAGATCTTCTATATCCTGAAAGCCACAGTCCTGTATCAGGGTCAATATCTTCATCTATCCAATGAATTATCTTTCCTTCTGCTGTAGTTCTCTGGTGAGATTTCGTATAAATTGACAATAGTGAGAAATATTGCTTCTTTGTAATAAGATTCTGATCATAATTATTAAGCAAATTAGCCATACCATTTAAAGTAATACAAGTTTGTGACGGCCAGCTGGGTCCGCACCACTGGCACTCATGTCCGGTATAACGTACAGCGTAATCAGGATGTCTTCTTTCTGCTGTAGTTGGTCCGAATGGAGCATGAAAACCATTGGAATCTAGTAATTCCAGCCATGCCTTTTCTCTGCCGGAGTCCGGTATATTGAAATACCATGGTACATATCCAATCTGTTCTTTAACATCGGCAAATTGCTTTACCCCGTTTCTATCTGTATCATATTTTACTACTTTATAAAAATCGTCATCAGAATCCCACAACTCTCTATTTATATTATCCCGAAGTGTCTCCGCTTTTTCTCTATATATCTTAGCTTCAGAGTTTTTCCCCAGAATTTCAGCTGTTTTATAAATTGCCTCACAATAGCTGTACATAAAAGAATTAATACTGGGTCTCCTGTCACTGCTTCCCCGTATCTCTTTTCCCCCGGACCCGCCAATAGTAATTTCGCCACCATCATCATCATCAACACTATGAAACAGACCATTCTGACATTTATGCTTTTGCTCCCAGATCAGGTATTCACGTATCATTGAATCAAACATTTCTGCAAGATGTTTCTCATTGCCGTTTACAAGAAAACTAGTCCATATTGCTGATGCCACCCAGTCACTGTAATGACGCAATTTTGGTTGTTCGATCATCCAAAAACTAGTAAAATCATTGATAATACGGGAATCATGCAGCCAACGCCCTTCAAAAATGTTATGCCCAGCCGCAAACCATGTAGGATATCTTTTATTATCTAAAAGAAGTTCGGAAACTCTGAATTTACTATTTTCCTGATAGACATGCTTTCTATACATCCACCACCGATAATAATAGGTACTTTCAAAGGATGCATCAGAACACTCTAACAGTGGTATGTTGGCACTAAGGAAATCCCAGGTTTTTTGATTTGTAATATAAAGATTCTTTTGTTCTCTGTCATCTCTGTTAAATTGGTCAATATAATGTTCAAACGTACCAGCGTTTAAAATATTTGATGTCAAAATATACTCCTCCTATATCCCATATTTTCAAAATATCGACATAATTAAATTTGTTCATATCACATTGCATTATGATAATATATTGTAGTATGTTTATATTAATTGGGGGACTTTTAGTCCCCCGGTTAAATCATAAATTCACATTCCGTAGTATATCTGCGGAATGTGTTATTTCTCCTTACATAATTCCAAGAGCTTTGAACTGTTCCTTTGCCTGGT
>JAOZQY010000138.1:0-6131 GCA_029931975.1 Bacteroidales bacterium
CTCCATACATTTCCGTTATAAGGGTTCTTAGTTGTGCATTTATTTCAGAACTTAAAGTATCAATCTTATTCCTCAATCTTTTTTTTCTAATAGTTCTTATCTGATCAACTGCTATTTCTGCATCCTTATTATTTATCATGCACTGTATACGACTTCTCCACTGGGGGTGTAACTTTGTTGTCGCAGGGCAAATTACAACAGTATCAAGATATTTGTTCATCTCTGTCTTACTAACAACAACAACTGGTCTGATTTTTTGAATCTCACTTTCTACAGATGGGTTTAAATTTGTATAATAAACTTCATATCTTTTAATTGTCATTCCAGTTCAAACCCATCATCTACTACAGAATCCCAATCACTCCAATCTTCTTTTGATTTTCCCATATCCCGATAAGTATCGGCCCATGAAAGCTTGTTTACAGGTACATCTGCTCTAATTAAGATACCATCTGCTTTCTCTTCCAGATTAAGTTGTGTCTGTAAATAGTATTTATTAATCAGATTTTTGGGAATTCTTAGTCCTTTTGAATTTCCTATATCTATTAATTTTGCCTGCATCTATTCCTCCAATACTTCCAATGTAATTATAGTAATTACATATTCTTCTATTGTCAAGGTTCACTAATCTCCCGGTGTCCAGGGATAGATTAAGACATTTTGGTTTAGTACACAATGCTGAAGAAGGTGGTTATTGGGAGGAACCCAGGAAAGTACTAGAAATATGGATTACTAAAAAACACTCCATGGTTCCAGCAATTCTGTATGCCGGATACGCTTCAAAGTCCATGGGTCATCACCAATATTCATCTCTCCAATCATTAACCGATTATGAGTATTCCCAAAATATGCTACAAGCCATTTCATTGTTTCATTGTTTTTTTGAATAACTTCTATTGCAGCCGGTTCATCCTCTATTTTATCAAAATAGGCAACCTTTATTGGCCTGCTATTGTGCCAACTAAAAGGACTATCTGATATATAATACTCAAGCCCTGGAGTCTGTGAAGAGATAAGAACCCACCTGCCATCAGAAAGTTTCTGAACATTGACACTTTCAGGTAACCAGATCGCTTGTTTCATAGACCTGTATAAAACAGGTCCAATATCATCCCATTTTTCCAGATCCTTCGAATAGAGAGCTCCTACAGCAGGGCAACCATTTTTATACATTGCCGTATAATAGATAATGTAATCATTACCAAGGCAAATAACATGAGGATCACGGGCATGTCTTGTATGTTTGTGGTTATTCAACCAGTGCCAGTTAAAACCAGTAATTGGTGTTATTGGATTATTATCAAATCGTTTCCACTTTTTTAAGTCAGGATCATTTGAATATGCCATACAAAGAACCTGAGAAAACTCATTTGAAAGTCCAGTATAAATCATATAAAAGAATTCATCCTTTTGGAAAATAAAAGGTGCCCATATGTGAGATGATTCATAATAGTTATTTGGTTCAATAAGTAATGCAGGATCTACAGTAGTCCATGTATCCAGGTTTTTTGAAACAGCATGACCAAACCAATGTTCCTGGCCAGGGAATAATGGATTCCCTTGAGGTATTCTGGGTATAAAAAACAAATGGAAATATCCGTTTGATTTAATTATCGAAAAATCGGCCAAATTTAAATTTGCCGGGGTATATCCATTTTGAATACAATCTTTAACAATAGATGCTTTTTTTGATACTAAACTGTATTTATCCAGCGTAGCAAGTAGTTCAGTAGAATTCCCTTCTACTGCTTTTTCCAGATTCATACTTAATAATTTTTCAATATTCATTTATCTCATCCTTTTATCAGTTATAATGGGATCATATTCTTCCCTTTCCAGATCTTTTACAGTTAGGATATTCGTATAATCCTCCCCATCCGGACCGATAAGACCGAGATCAATCTTGGCCCGTCTACGCGTTGCCTTAAGATCAAAATTTGGTGTTTTAACATGGGGATGCCCCCGGTAACCTGAGAAACGAGGATGATGCTCATCGCTGCAGATAACAAGAATGTTAGGTTGCTTGCTCATTTTATGCCCTCTGAATTTAATTTTGCTTTTATGTGAAGGTGTTCCATATCAATAGATGTTAAGGTAACCGCGTTATCAACTCCCTTTTATCAAACTCCAGTCCGGTTCATTTTCGGGATGAGGAAGAGCACCTTTCGCGTTGCGAATAACACGACGCTGCCCATCGTACCAGTTTGCATACCGGGTACAGGGAAGAAATTCATCACTCAGTTTATCAATTTTCTCCTGCATAATTTGTTCCATCTCTACCTGCAGTTTGCTGTATTCAGGAACCCCGGCAAGATTGTTCATTTCCAGTGGGTCTTTCTCAAGATCAAACAGGTAGATAGAACCATTCAGATATCGGGCATAGGAGTGTGATTTTGTCCGTACCCCTCTCCATTCCTCACCATCCGAAAGATAATTGTGCTCTCGTGTGAAGTTCATGGTTAACAGTGAGTCCTGTTCAGGGCCGGAATTTCCGATAAAACTTTGAGATAAATCCATACCTTCGACAGTCTTAGGAACCGGCTGCCCACAGAGGCTACATAGTGTTGGCATAATATCTACAGGAGATAATAACATATCATTTTCTGTACCTGCCTCTATCATTCCCGGCCATACTGCATAAAATGGAACTGTTATGGATTCTTCCCATGGTTTTTTCTTATTCCATGCATTCCCGTTTTCGGCATTACCCTCGTTACAATGTGCTCCCATCATGGTTCCATGGTCAGAGGTAAATATAAACAAGGTATTTTCAAGTAGTTCTTTTTCTTCCAAATAATTCCAAACATCTCCCACCATCTCATCAACAGATAGAGCCATCGCCAGGTAATCACGATAGGTATCATTTGTTCTCTCTTGAACATGTTCTGGTACATTATCAAGAAATTTAAGGTCTGTCGGAACTGTTTCATAGTATTGTTCCGGAGCCAGTTTGTTATCTTTTAAAACATGTTTTGGTGAAAAATGAGGTTGATGAGGAGAAACAAACAGACAAAACGGGTTATCTTCTACTGTATCCAGGAACTCCTTTGCATAACGGGTCACGGCAAGAGTCTCATAATCATCCCATTGCTCTACATGCCAGTCATCAGTATTAACAGTACCATCGTAATAGTTCATATGAAAGTTGTATCCCCGCCAATACTGAAAACCCAGACGGTCTCTTCCTTCTGGCACATAATCAGCGCCATTGATCTCCGGGAAACTTCCCCGGTGCAGGTGCCACTTGCCGACATAAGCTGTTTTATATCCACCCAGGTTCAAAACATCGGCAAGTCCAACCTCATCATGCCGTGTATTCACAAAATTGATAAGATGTCCTGTGGTTTGCGGATGACGGCCTGTCATCAGCATAGATCTATATGGAGTACATACCGGACAGGTTGAGATGGCATTGTTAAAAGTAGCACCTTCTTTTCTTAATTTTTCAAGATTTGGCATTGAAACCTGATGTCCTATGTATCCAGGTGATGAACAGGCACGTAATTGGTCAGCCAGAATAAAGACAATATTTGACTTTTTATTCATTGTATTATCCTTTTACCGAACCAGCTGTTAGTCCCGAGACAAAATATTTCTGAAAAACCAGGAATATAATTAGTGTAGGCAATGTCAATATTATCGCTGAAGCAGACTGATAATGCCACAATGCCGCATAACCAGACGAACTGAATAATGCAACTGCAACAGGCATCGTACTTACATTTTGAGAATTTGTCAGAATATATGCATATAAAAATTCATTAAAAATATTTCTAAATTGAATAATTATCATTACACCAATTGCCGGTCTGCATAATGGAATTATTATTTTACTGAAAATAGTCCACATAGTTGCCCCTTCAACATATGCTGCTTCCTGTATCTCAAAAGGAATTTGGATTAAAAAATTACGGAGGAAAAATGTGGTAAAAGGTATACCAAATCCAACATACACCAGTATCAGACCCCATACCGTATCATATAAATAGAGAAGATCCAGCATTTTAAAAATTGGTATAATCATTATCTGGTGAGGAACCGCGACACCAAATACAATTACAGAATAGATAAGATTATTAAATTTCAATTTAAACCTGGCCAAAGGAAATGCTAGTAATAGAGAAATGAAGATTACTCCGATTAATGCCGGTATTGTAACTTTAAAAGAATTTAAAAAGTAATCACGCATGCCTGATGCAGCCACACCGGATGTTTGCGTACTAACATTTCCCAACCAAACATGTAAATAATTATCAAAGCGCCATTCATTTGGTAAGCCCCATTGGTTTATTGATAATTCTTTCAAACTCTTTAACGAGTTCATAATTACACCATATGCCGGTATTAGAAATAACAATGCTGTTGTTGACAAAAAAATATATAAAAAAATTCGTTTTTTCTGAATCAAAACAATTTCCTCCGAAAAACTAATAAAATAGAAAAATCCTTACTCATACCTCTTTTTTCACCATGGATCTTGTATAAATAAGAATGGGAATTATTGTAATCATAAATAGCAATACGCCATATGCGCTTCCCTGGCCCCATAATGAACTTTCGAAAGCTTTTTTATACATTAAAATTCCAATAACTTCCGACTTATAAACCGGACCACCATGTGTCATAATCCAAACCAGACCAAATACTCTCATTGAATTAATAAACGTAATTGCCAGAATTACGGTGATCACCGGCATAATTGACGGTATTGTCACATGAAATAATCTTTGAGACGAATTAGCACCGTCAATTTCTGCTGCCTCAATTAAATTTTTGTCAACTTGCTGTAATGCTGCAAGAACCAATACCATTACAAAGCCTACATATGCCCAAGATGCAGCAATTGTAATAGCCGGAATAACAATATCAGATGCAAGCCATTTAACAGTCAAATGCCCCAGATTTATACTTCTTAAAGTCTGATTTAATAAGCCATAGTCTGTACTGTAAATAAATGAAAAAATAACACCCAATGCAATAAAAGAGAGTACACTTGGAAAGTAAAAAATGGAACGAAAAAAATTCCTGAATCTAATTTTCTCATTAAGTGCCAGTGCCAGAATAAAGCCCCCAACCACTGGTAAAATTAAAAACATCACCAACCAGACTAAATTATTTTTTAAGGCATTTAGTAATCTGACATCATTAAAAATTTTAATATAATTATACAGTCCTGCAAATTTCAAACTGAAGCCAATACCCCTCCAATGAAAAAAACTAAGAAATAGTGTTGATATGAGTGGAAGAAAAATAATTACCAACATGAAGAACAATCCCGGAGCCATCATCAGCCGCAATACGGTATTATTTTTTCTCATTTAAGGTGTACCTCCATAGAAAATATTTTTACTCATTAAATTAAAAGAAAGGTTATAAGGATATACGACGATTAAAAACCGCCGTATATCAATTCAAGATTAATTTCCTAATTAGAATTCATCTTCAAATAGTCTTCATATATTTCATCCAATCTGGGAACAATCTCTTCTGTAGTAAACATTCCCAATGATCTTCCATTCCATATCGAAAACATATCCTCTCGCAATTCGGTTTTAAATTGCCACATAGGATTAAATTTGCTTCCTTCCAGTAATTCTCCTAAAACATCATTCATTGGAAATGTACTCTCCATACCTTTAAGCACAGGTACAGCACCAGCACCCTTCTCATTAAATATTTTCTGTCCTTCCTCTGAAGCAACAAATGCAATAAAAGCTCTTGCAACAGGGTTTGACGCACCTTTTGTAGATAATACTATTCCCTGATCCTGAACTAAACTTTCAGTTGGTTCAACATTCGGATCAATAGTAGGAAATCTGAATACACCATAATCTACACCGGGAACAAGTTCCATATCCTTGTCCCAATTATTTAGAACCCAGGAGCCGCAAAAAAACATTGCACCTTCACCATTCGCAAACCCCATCCAGGCGTTGTTATATTTCATCGTATCAGCATTTGGAGAAAAAAACGGAATAATGTCATCCCAATACTGATCTGCTTTTCTAAAGCGCTCATCATCAAAATTATCTTCCAGATTTTGAAGTGTCATTTTGTAATCAGGGCTTGTTCTGTTTATAAAGTATTCGACATAAGCCATAGTACTCCAGCCAATACCATCACCATTTTTC
>JAOZQY010000138.1:6141-6641 GCA_029931975.1 Bacteroidales bacterium
CGGCGTCCTGAATTTTCTTACAAACATCAAGAAATTCTGCCCAGGTTTCCGGAATATCATTTTCAGTTAAACCGGAATCCTTCCATACATGTTTATTATACCACATTCCCCAAAGGGCACTCTTTAGAGGCACTATAAGACTAGGATTACCTTCATCTTCCATTATTCTTGCCAATGCCAATCCTGCTCCATTCGCCTTTTCAAAAAAATCCATAGCATCAAGAATACCATCTATTGGTGCCAGAACTCCCTGTTCATAAGCCTCCTTTGCCGGAAGCTGTGCCCAGAACTGAGCCACATCCGCAGGTTTACTTGAATTGAAATTATTCATAAAGTTTATATTGTTTGCTTCAATGCCTTTTGACAGGATTTCAATCTCTACTTCCGGATATTTCTCCTGAAACGCATCCAGTAAAGGTAGATACAACTCCTGAGGAACAAAATGTAGGAACTCCATTTTCCCTGTTAATGTTTCAGGTAGTAATTCTTCAGCAGTGAAT
>JAOZQY010000332.1 GCA_029931975.1 Bacteroidales bacterium
AATGCCATAAAAAATGTGCCATCTATTACCGCACAGGGGATTGCATTATGCCCAAAGAAGGTGTATTTGCAAAGGTTCTCAAGGGCGGCATGATAAAGGTCAGCGATTCCATGGAATTGGTTGATTGACCTATTGTTAACAATTATTCACAGGGACAGGGACAAATAATTTTAAGAAGGGCAGATCAATGGGTTATAAAATCGAATTAAAAGATGCTAAAAAAGGATATACCTACGACCAGGATAAAATTATCTCTCCCCATGAGACAGTCCTGCGTTTCAAGAAAAAAACAGAACAACTGGATCTGGACATTTTAAGCCGGACCCTGAGGATTGACAACGGCAGACTGGATATACCCGTATTCTTCAGTGAATGCGGGGTTGATGCCAAAAGGGTTACAAATACCAACAAGCAGATGGGAAAAGGAGGAACCCCGGAGCAGTCAGAAGCAAGTGCTGTCATGGAACTGGCCGAAAGATTCAGTTTTTTCTCCTTTGTAAACAAGGAAGAAAATTTTTTTTATGCCCCACCTGTACAGGCAGGTGACAAAAAACTCAGCTTTCAGCAGATTATCCAATCTGTCCATGATACAGAAAAGGAAGCCCTCAGGGTCAAACCGATTTTTGACCGATTATCCCTTCAATGGACAAAGGGATATAATCTTACAAAACAGGAAGAGGTGCTCATCCCCTTTAACTGGTTTTATATGATCAATGAATTCAATGGCCCCTGTGCTGGTAATTGTACTGAAGAAGCTTTAAGTCAGGGGATATGCGAACTGGTGGAACGTCACACTTCCTCCATTGTGAGCCATGGAAATAGATCCATACCAGGCATACACCTGGACTCCTTTACAGATCCCCTTGTAAAAGAAATACTGGAAAAATACAGAAAACAGGGGATACAGGTCCATGCCAGTGATTTTACCCTGGATACGGGTATTCCCACCATTGCTGTCCTGGCCTGGGACCCTGCTACCTTTCCCCATATGAGTGAAATTGTCTGGACTGCAGGCACATCCCCTGACCCCCAGAAGGCAATGAGCAGGGCTTTGACTGAAACAGCACAATTGGCAGGGGATTTTAATACCGGATCCAATTATGTGGCCTCGGGCCTTCCCAAATTTACGGATATTGAAGATGCCCGCTTTATAACCCATCCAGATACCATGATTAACATTGGAGATCTGCCTGATCTTTCCTCAAACAATATCCGGGTTGAAGTGGAAAATCTGCTGAATACCCTTGCAGACAGGGGTTACGATATCCTGGCCATTGATACCATGCATAAAGGACTTGGAATTCCCGCCTTTTATACCATCATGCCCGGGGCCCACTTCAGGGAAAGGGCCGCTGCAGCAAGTGTTGGAATGTTCTCGGCCCGGCTGATCACGGAAAGTCTTGATCCGATCCAGGCCCTGGCCCGTCTGGATGAACTTGAAAAAGCCCTGCCAGGCAAATATTATACCAGTTTTTATAAAGGCCTTATGTTCAATGCCCTGTACGATCATGACCAGGCCCTGGAAGAATTTGAGACTGCGTTAAAAAGGGAGCCTGCCCGGCTTAACCTGCCGGATATCTATTCCCACATGGGAGCATGCCTAAAAGATCTTGCCCTGTATGAACAATCCCTTGAAGCCTGTAAAAAAGGCCTGGCAGTTGATGGTCAGCGCCCGGATATGTTTAACACAATGGGGGCTTGTTATTTCATGACAAAAAAATTTGAAAAGGCAATTGAAAACTTTGAAAAAGCCCTTGAAGTAGACCCCTCCCTGGCCATCAATTATGCCAATATCGGATCAAGTTTTCG
>JAOZQY010000017.1 GCA_029931975.1 Bacteroidales bacterium
GTGGCACAATATTGTCATTAAAAGGGTAAAATGTGAACAAATGATTCGAAATTACTTTCTTATAGCGATCCGCAACCTCTGGAGAAATAAACTGATCACCTTCATAAACCTGGTGGGAATGGCCATCGGTTTCGGAGTTTTCCTAACCCTGATTTCCTTTGTCCGTGTTGATGCAAGTTTTAATCAATTCCATGAAGATATTGATCGCATGTATCTCTTGAACATCCGGCTCAATATGAATGGGTCAGAGTATACAACGGAGCGTACAGGTGGTATTTATTCCAGGGTGCTGAAAGATTTATTTCCCCAGGTCGTGAGCTCCTGCCGCTTGAGTTCACCTATGGAATTTGAATTGGGGATCCCTGTGGGGGATGATGATGATGTACCCATGAAATTCTATGATGAGAGCCAGGTGGTAATGGTGGATAGTAACTTCTTTGACTATTTTAGTTTTCCACTGCTTGAAGGGGATCCTGATCAGCTTTTTACTTCCATCGATCAGATTGTGATTAGCGAAAGTCTTGCCGAAAAACTATTCGGGGAGGGGGAAGCACTAAACAGGCAGATAAAAATTGGGGAGGGAGGCTACTTCACTGTGGTGGCTGTGGCAAAGGATCCCCCAGAGAATTCAACACTTCGTTTCCAGGCCCTGCTTGGCTTTCATGTTCTGGAGGAAATGGGTTATCCGCTAAATAGTTATGGAGGGACCATGTATTACAACCATTTTAAACTCATGGAAGGAACCGACCTGGCGGCACTGAACAAAGTCATCAATGAGCATGTGGAAGAAAACTTCGAGGCTGATTTTGAATCCTGGTTTTTCATGGATCGCTTCGATCGGGTTTACCTGTATGGAGAAAGTAAAAATATCATCGGTTATATGTTAAACCTGATAATGGCCATTATCATATTGCTCATTGCCACTATTAATTTCATTAATCTGAGTACTGCTGGTTCTTCTCTTAGAATCAAGGAGATTGCTATACGAAAAAGCAGTGGGGCCAGCAGGAGGCAACTGGTGATTCAGTTTATGAGTGAATCCTATATACTTCTGCTTCTTGCCTTCTACTTGGGTTTTTTTATAGCGGAACATCTGACAGCCAATGTCTTTCGTTCTTTTGACTTCTATGCGAAACAGGCTCCCAGAGACCTTGGATATTGGATGATGATCCTGGGGATCTATCTGCTTACCGGATTGATGGCAGGGCTCTATCCTTCGCTGAAGATATCGGGCTTTAAGCTCCTGACGTTTTTTACCGGGAAAGGGTTCCAGACTCTGGGCTCTGGACGAAGATCCAGAAGGGTTCTGATTGTCCTGCAGTTTACCTTCTCCATTTTCTTTATCACCTTCTCCATCTTTGTTATCAGGCAATTCAACTACATGCGGGAAGCCGACCTTGGGTTCAACCGGGAGGATGTAATTTATATCAGGACCAAAGGTAAGGTTTGGGATCATTACCCCTTGATCAAAGAGGAACTGGAAAAACTTTCTTTTGTGGAAGAGGTGTGTTCGGCGTCAGACATTCCAGTAAATGTGAATTATGGGGAGATCGATTGGGGTGAGATTGACGGGGAGCGCAACAAGTTTGCCCGGGTCATCCGGACCAGTCCTGATTTCCTTTCCACCTTTGAGATCGAGCTCCTGCAGGGCGATTATTACAGTAGCGAACGTGATACTCTGAATTACGAATATGTGGTGGTGAACCGTTCCCTGGTCGATTATATGGGCTGGGAGGATCCTGTGGGCCGAGAGATGTATATGTGGGATCACAATCGAATCATTCTGGGGGTTGTGGAAGATATCAACTTCTTTCCCTTCAACCTGGCTGCTTTTGACAATGAGGCCCTGATTTATGTGTATGAACCTGTGCGTGAATACCTCTTTGTTCGTGTGAATCCGGCTTCAACCACAAAAGAGCTACTGGCCATTGAAGAGATATTCAATAAGCACAATCCGGGTTATGAACTGGAGTATGACTTCATCAGCAATTATAACTATGCCGTCTTACAGAATTCCGATGGGATCAAGCTGATATTTAAAGTATTTTCCTTTGTCGCCATATTCATTGCTGTGATGGGGCTTATCGGTCTCTCAATATTTAATAACAGTCGTCGAACCAAGGAAGTTGGGATACGCAAGGTTCTTGGGGCCCAGACAGGCTCTGTAATCAGACTGCTTTTGTCTGAATTTATGCGCTTGGTGATTTTGTCCAATCTGGTGGCACTGCCCCTGGCTTATCTGGGATTATGGAAGCTTTTCCAGTTCTTCAGCTACTCCACTGCGCTTAAGGTGTCGATCTTTGTAATTGTTTTCATACTTTCCGTACTCTTCTCCATGGCCACGGTGATCTACCATGCCTGGAGAACGGCGCGTGCCAATCCTATTGATAGCCTCAGGTACGAGTAAATCTCTTGATCCGGGGCCCGGTTAAAGGGCCCCGGAAAATCCAATTTAAGCTTCGTATTTAAAGGAGAGTTTAAGTTTGGTCCGGTAGAATTCGATTTCCCCGTCCTTTAGGTGGATGTCCTGGGCCAATACTTCCGCAATGCGTAGGTCCCTTAGGGATTTTGATGCTTTGGTGATGGCCTTTTTGGCGGCATCTTCCCATGATACTGTGCTGGAGCCAACCAGCTCAATGATTTTGTAAACGCTGTCTGACATGATGCTTAAGTATTATGATTCATTGTAAGTTACAACCTCAAAAAGATAAAGTCAAGAAATACTTCTGAGCTTTGGTAATATTCCTTATCTTGCCATCAATTAACACCATATTTTAAAAAGGTAACACGATGTCTGTAGTACGTTTCGGGGTATCATTTGAGAAGAAGGTGCTGGATGCTCTGGATGAATATGTTCTGGAGAACAAGTTTTCCAACCGTTCCCAGGCGCTCAGACAGCTGGTAAATAAACATATAGTGGAGAAGAAATGGCTCTGCAATAATTGGGTGGCAGGGACAGTTACTCTGGTTTATGATCATCACAGGCGCGATATTGCAAACCATCTGGGTGAGATTCAGTTGCAATTTACCGAAGAAATCCTGTCGGTGCAGCGATTTACTTTGAATGAACATAACAGCATGGAGGTAATTGCGCTGAACGGAATTTCAGCCAGGCTCACCAAACTGGCAGATGAATTAATTTCCCTCAAGGGAATACAGCATGGGAAACTAACAATGAGCAGATTCGACTAAGATGAAAAAAGAGACAAAAATTAAGCTGGGTATACTGGAAAGGTGGTTTGATGAACGAGCCGGGTCGATCGTTGCATTTTCGGGGGGGGTCGATTCTTCCCTGTTGCTTTACCTGGCCAGGAAATGGCAGGGAAGAGAGCGGGCCATCGGGGTGATTTCCAAATCGGAAAGCCTGAAAACAAAAGACTTTGAATTTGCCCAATCGTTCAGCAAGCTTTACGATATCCATATGGAAGTGATCGAGACCCGGGAGCTGGATGATGCGCGTTACAACACCAACCCCATCGACCGGTGTTACTTTTGTAAGGACCATCTCTATGGCGATCTTCAGGTGATTCGGAGCAGGTATCCGGGATTTGAAGTATTAAACGGAACCAATAACGACGATTACACCGATTACCGCCCGGGAATGAAAGCAGCCGACAAATATAATGTGTTTGCTCCGCTGGCACTATGCAGAATAACAAAGACGGAAATCAGGGAGATGGCGCAGCACTTCGGACTGCCAAACTGGGACAAGCCGGCCAGTCCCTGTCTCAGCTCCCGAATACCCTACACCCATTCCATCACAAAGAGGAAGTTGGTGGAAATAGAGGCGGCCGAGGATCTGCTTAACAGTTTTGGATTCGAGGATGTAAGGGTGCGACACTATGGTGATCATGGCAGGGTTGAAGTTCCCAGGGAGGAGATTCCCAGGCTGATGGAGATGAAAGATTCAGTGGTGGAGAAGATCCGCGAAATCGGTTTTCCGGAGGTGGTGATCGACGAAGAAGGAATGGTTAGTGGCAAATTGAACAGAGCAATAGGAAAATAGCATAAAAATAGCATGAAAAAGATATTGTATTACGATTGTTTTGCAGGGATCAGCGGTGATATGAACCTGGGGGCCCTGGTGGACCTGGGGGTTCCCGTGGAGCACCTGGAAAAGGAATTGAGTAAACTGAATATTGAGGGTTTCCGTCTGGAGCTAGAGTCCGATATGCGTAAGGGGATCAGTGGGACGAAGATTACTGTTGTGATTGAAAACCCCGAAAATGAGAAACACAGGCATTTGCGTCATATAGAAGAGCTGGTCAACAATAGTACCCTTTCTGATCCCATTAAGGAGAAATCCCTGGCCATTTTTATGAAGGTTGCTGAGGCCGAAGCTAAGGTGCACAATATTGACATTCAAAAGGTCCATTTTCACGAGGTGGGAGCGCTTGACTCCATTGCCGATATTGTGGGTGCAGCTATCTGCCAGGAGTACCTGGAGGTGGATGAAATTCATGCCTCACCGGTTCAGCTGGGTGGTGGTTTTGTAAAATGTGCGCATGGGACCATGCCGGTTCCTGCACCGGCCACTGCTGAGATTGTACGGGATCTGCCAGTGAAGACCGGACTCGTGGACTATGAGGCAACTACACCTACAGGAGCGGCCATTCTGGCTGCTACCGTGGACAAGTTCTGTGTAGCCATGGAGCTGGTGATCAAAAAAACCGGCTATGGCATCGGTCAGCGTGATGGGGAAATTCCCAATATATTGAGGGTATATCTGGCTGAGGATTCAGCTCAGCATACGGAAGACCTGAGCGTGGAGGAGGCTATCATGCTGGAGTGTAATATGGATGATATGAACCCGGAATGGTATTCCCATATAAACGAAATCCTGTTTGATGCCGGAGCGGCTGATGTATTTATGATACCCATCATCATGAAAAAGTCAAGGCCCGGTCATATGTTAGGTGTATTGTGCAGGCAGGATACCGTTGCAATGATGAAGGAAATTCTTTTTAGAGAGAGCTCCAGTATCGGGCTAAGGGAATATACCATCAGAAAAAACGTACTCCGAAGGGAGATGGTGAAAGTGAAGTTAAAGTATGGTGAAATTGAAGTGAAGCGTAGTTATTACGGGGGAAAGGTGGTGAATGAGAAGCCGGAGTTTGAACAGCTTCGCAGATTGGCAATGGAGAATGGTGTAACTCTGGAGGAGATCCGGAAAGAGGTCTATAAACAACTGTAATGGATAAAGCGGAAATTATCAGACTCCTGGAGCAGTATATCAGGGGAGAATTGAAACAGGACGAGACCGCAGAAAAGCTTTCTTCCCTGGGACTGGAAGAGATGGGATTTGCGACCCTGGATACGGATCGGTACCGGCGGACAGGGATTCCGGAGGTGATTTATTCTGAGGGGAAGACAGCACAGCAGCTGGCAGATATAGCCGGTCGTTTTTATGAACGTGGGATTCCCGTACTGGCCACCAGGGCCACCAGGGAGAAGTATGAGGCAGTACTGAAGCAGGTGCCCGGAGCAATCTACCACGACCTGGCCAGGACCATTGTTTACCGGGCCGAAAAAGCTCAGCCTGCAGAAAAATATATTGCCGTGGTATCGGCAGGAACTTCAGATATGCCTGTTTCGGAGGAAGCTGCTGTAACAGCCGAATTTCTGGGAAGCCGGGTGGAACGCATCTACGATGTGGGAGTGGCTGGCATCCATCGTTTATTTAACAGGATAGATCTGATCCGGAATGCCTCCGTGGTGATTGTAGTGGCCGGTATGGAAGGAGCACTGGCCAGTGTGATCGGGGGACTTGTTAGTAGTCCGGTGATCGGGGTGCCCTGCAGTGCTGGATACGGGGCCAATTTCGGTGGGATTTCAGCCTTGCTTGCCATGCTTAACAGTTGTGCCGCCGGGGTCAGTGTGGTGAATATTGATAATGGTTTTGGTGCGGCCTGTCAGGCCCACCTTATTGCAAAAAAATGAAGACTTCTGTACTGTAAAAAAGCTATGTGCATATTATGAATGAAATGTTGGTCTTACTGATGTCGGCCGGAACAATTGGGGTGATCCATACCCTGCTTGGTCCCGACCACTATCTCCCTTTTATTGTCCTGAGCAGGGCCCGTAACTGGACCCGCACCCGCACCCTCTGGATCACCTTTATCTCCGGAGTGGGGCATGTGACAGGGTCGGTGATCCTGGGAATGATCGGGATTGCCATGGGCATCAGCCTGAGCAAGATTGAAGCCATTGAATCGAGTCGTGGAAGTTTGGTGGGATGGATGCTTATTGCTTTTGGCTTGCTCTATACTGGCTATGGAATATATAAGTATTTCAAAAAGGGTGCACATATGCACTTACCAGCCTTCCTGCGTCCCAAATCCATTCGTCACAGCGATCTTCATCTCCATGAAGGAGATCTAAAAGAGGAGGAGGATGCAGGCCGGTTGACACCCTGGATACTCTTCCTGATTTTTGTCTTTGGGCCCTGCGAGGTGCTGATTCCCATGTTGGTGTACCCGGCTGCGAATCATAGCGGATTGGGTGTTTTTTTGGTAGCGCTGGTCTTCGGGATTGCCACTGTGGGAACCATGTTGCTTGTGGTCATGCTTGGCTACAAAGGACTCTCGCTGGTGAGGTTCAAAGGCAGGGAACACCAGTTGCATTTGTTCGCCGGACTTGTTATCCTGGCTGCCGGGGCAGGAATGCAGTTTATGGGATTGTAAGAACTTGCCGGTTAATCAATTGATTCTGTATACCTTGATCATTCCCTAACGCATCTTGCAGAGCTAGTATTGGGACGGTTCCCTTCCCAACGTTCGATTCCGCCGTGACCGGTTACCAGCATCCTGTAGATTGCTAAGCCTTCACCGGGGACTGAGGAGGTCCAGAATACCGTAAAGTCTCCCAAGCCTTGAGAAGTCCCGCTTTCCGGAAAGATCATACCGCTGGGCCAGGCTGAGAAATTGGTGGAGTTGGTGGCCAGGGCATTGGGTTCATTCCAGGGGGGGGATTCGGCCAGTTTGAGCATCCCTCCTTCATCATCGCCCCGCTGGTTCAAATAGTCCAGTTCTTCTGCCGGAACTCCCAGAAACTCCTTCATGACCATCCACTTCTCATCGGAAGCAATGTGCCATCCTTCGGGACAGACCCCCTGTGTGGGCTCCAGGGAATACTGCATCATCTCATCCCAGGTATACAAGCCTCCATAGCTGTTACAGTTTGAGGGATTGTCATCATAGCAGAATTTCTCAATTTTTCCATTGTCCCGCTGATCTCCTTCAATGGTCATGAATGTGCCCACATTCAGGTTTTCTGCCATCCAGCACTGACCACCAATCTGCACGGTGGCATATTCCTGTTGGTCCCTTGGATCGACCAGAAGCTCCCCACAGCTGCAAAGAGTCCTCAGTCGCATGGGTTCACCATACCCCACCCCTTCCTCATTGACAGCATAGGCCCTGATGAAGTATACCGTGTAGTGCGTAAATCCGGAAATTGTTGTGGAATATACGTCTGTGCCGGAGTCAATTCTTTTGAGAACGCCATTTTCCACGGTGGGGACTTCATTATCGATCTCACCGAGTAGCACACCTTTTTCTATGATAGCTGAGCTGCCTGTATTGGAGATATATCCCCCAAATTCAAGACTCGTAACACCTACAGTTATTAAGTGAGTCTCAACGGTAGGCATCTCTTTAAACCTGGTTGTAAACTCCAGATCCTCTCCATATCCGGTTCCTTGTTCGTTGGTGGCATAGGCTCTAGCATAATACTTTGTCCCCATCTGCAGTTCATCCAGTATTCCATTGAATTCTCCTAAACCAGCACCAGAGGCGGTATGCTCACCCGAGATAACTGGACCTGGATTCTGTCCCCAGCAGATTCCTCTCTCTGTGACAGCAGAACTCCCATCTGAAATAACACTTCCAGAAATTCCTGCTTCGTGCAAAGTTACAAAAAGGGTGTCAAGGCTTACTACGACAGGAATTTCTGCTACCAGGGTTGTGAATTCAAGAGATTCCGCACTGTATTCCTGCTCACCAACATCAATGTAAGTCCATACATAATATGCGGATGACGGTTCAAGATCCAGAAGGGTTCCGCTTACCTGGCCGGTCTTATTTGTCTTGCCCAGAGAGACTTTGTTTCCGGGATTTATTTCCTGTCCTTCCAGGACCCAGCGAAAGCCATGGTCCAGAACCTTTTTTCCCCCAAGGTCGATAAGGGGTGTTATAAACTCGACCTCAGGTGGGTCAAGGTCCGGAATCTCTTTGACTTTAACCACCGGGAGGTTGCTGATTTTTAATCCGGCTTTTACACTTTTCACTTCCTGAGCACTGATAGCCGTGCAGGAAAGTATTAAGATGCCTATGAGTATGAAGCAGGATTGTCTCATGGCTAAAAGGTATATCGCAGTGTGATCATTGGTGCAGAAGAGAGTGGCTCTATTACAGGTTCAATGGAGAATCCACTTTGATTCTCAGAGGATTGGGGCTGACCGGAATCTGAACTGCCTATAATGGTCCATACCATGTCAGTGATCCAGATTCCCAGAGCAGAATATGCCAGGATTCTGGATGTTCTATCCTGGCTATATGCTTTATCATAGAGGCTTGACGCTTCATTCGGAGTGCTGGATTCCAGGTAGGTAGAAAAATCATTGTAAGCTTGATTGTTCAGATAAATGGATCCACCCAGGCATCCGTAAGCCATTATTCCCTTGATCCAGTGAGGCTTATTTTTAATTCTGGAGAGACCCCATCCCGGGAAGAGCAGCGATTGAGCCAGAATGACTGGTCTCTTATAGGATTGAACTTCTGCTGTTGAGTTCTTGACAGAAGATTCTTCCTCAACAATCAGCGGAGTCTCACGCAGTGCAAAGATCTGTACAAAGATCTATTCATCCAGGAAAATACTGTCAGCTTCTATGCTCCACAGGATCTTTTTATTGAATCCGCCGCTTACTTCATTTCCAATATCTCCAGAAAGAGAGCGAGCCGGAATTACTTCGTTGGCGCTATTGGTGATTTCGATCCGTATGGAAAACAGCTCTGTACTTTTGCTATTGAGAATATCGTATGCAATAAGCACTCTGTTCCCCTGCACGGACAAGCGGGGTTTGGAAATCTCTACAGTGTTTTGTCCCAGGCAAGGGTTGGAAGAGAGGAGCAATACAGCTGCAATCAGCATGTAAGCTGTAATTTTCATCACATCAAAGATGTTACAATGTACCTGATGCAACTCAATTTACGGCACTAATCCCTTAATCACAAATTAAATTTGACATGCTTATTCTTCAAAGGCGGCGTCAAAATCAATATCTGATGGTGGGAAATCGACTTTTCTTACAAAATCTTCAGCTTCATTGGCTCCATGTTCGCGGTCCATTCCGCTGTCTTCCCATTCAACAGAGAGGGGACCTTTATAGCCAATCTGGTTAAGCGCCCTGATAATTTCCTCAAAATTGATTTTCCCGTGACCCAATGACCTGAAGTCCCAGAATCGCCCAGGTGATCCAAATTCAGTGTGCCCCCCAAATACTCCGGCCTCCGTGGGCATATCCGACCAGTGTACATCCTTCATATGCACATGGAAAATGCGCTCGCTGAAGGCCTTGATAAAGCCCACATAATCGACTCCCTGGTAGCCCAGGTGGGAAGGATCGTAATTGAAACCAAAAGCAGGGTGCATATTCAGAGCCTTCAGTGCTAAGCGAGCTGAGGCGATATCAAAGGCGATCTCGGTGGGATGTACCTCCAGTGCGTAACGCAGCCCCATCTCCTGGTAAGCATCCAGAATGGGTTTCCATTGTTCGGCAAAAATCTCAAATCCTTCATCAATCATGGATGAAGGAGTGGGAGGGAAGCTGTAGAGCATATGCCATATGGGGCTTCCGGTAAAACCATTTACCACCTTTACTCCCAGGCGTGCTGCAGCCTCACCGGTTTTAATTACTTCTTCTGCTGCCCTTTTATTAACGCCTTTGGGATCGCCATCGCCCCAGATATAGTCGGGGAGGATGCTCTTGTGACGCACATCGATGCGGTCCGAAACGGCCTGTCCAACCAGATGGGTGGAAATGGCCATAACTTTCAGTCCGTATTTTCCAAGAAGTGCCAGCTTCTCGTTGCAGTAGTGTTCATCGGCTTTATCGACTTCAAAGTGGTCCCCCCAACAGGCCAGTTCCAGACCATCGTAACCGAAATATTTAGCTTTTTCACAAAGGGTTTCCAGGGGAAGGTCGGCCCACTGGCCGGTAAACAGGGTGACTGGTCGTGGCATGGAGTAAAGGTTATTAGGTTAGTAAGTTAATGGGTTAATGGCTTAGTGGGTCAATGCATATTTTGGTCTTGCTAATTTAAGAAAGTTAGGGGATTTTTATTAAAGGGCTTGTTTTGTATTTTAATTTCTGTTTGCGTAGATTTCAGGAAACTTTTTGATTGGCAGTTGGTTAATAGTATTTAGTAACATCCATATGCACCGTTTCTTTGTTTTAACCGGAATAACTGCTCTTTTCTCAGCTGCACTATTTGCACAATATGAAGATGTGCCAAGTTTTGAAGATACCATGATGGTTTACGAGGACCTCTTTGGTATTAAAGAGCCACTGGTGTTAACGCTGAAATTCAATATAAAAAAGTTTAAACGAACTAAGAATGATGAGAAGTATCATCAGGCCGAGTTGACTTGCCATGTGGATTCCGCCTTTGAGGTTAAACATACAGTCAGGGTGAGGGCACGAGGGAGATACAGAAGAGATAATTGTAGTATGCCTCCCTTCTGGTTGAATATCAGGTATGCCGGAATTGAAGCAGAGGATCTGGCAGATGTGATAAAGATGAAGGTGGTGACCCGGTGCAGAGGCGCCACAGCGTATAAAGATTATGTACTCAGAGAGTACCTGGTTTACCAGATTTATAACCTTCTTTCTCCCTATAGCTTCAATACCAGGCTGGTGAAGCTCAAATATATTGATACAGGTAAAAAGAACAAGGTGACTGAGGACTGGGGTTTTATTATTGAGCCGGAGTCTATGATGGCTGAAAGGAACAATTGTATGCCCATAAAGAGTGACAAACTATCTATCCGAACGGTCAATGTGGAGTGGATAGATAAGGTGGCATACTTTCATTATATGATAGGGCAATGCGACTATTCGGTGACCGGGAGGCACAATCTGAAAATACTTACTCCCAAAGAATACGGACCTACCGGTTATATTCCGGTCCCCTATGATTTTGATTATACCGGCCTGGTGGATGCCAATTATGCCATTCCAGATGATAACCTGGGAATCTCTTCAGTGAAGGAGCGTTACTACCTGGGTGCTTGCAGGAGTAAGGAGATACATCAGCAGACCATCCAGTGGCTTGCATCCTATCGGGAAGAAATTACTGAGCTGATTTTGAATTTTGAATATTTGGATGAGGTGGAAAGGCTGGAGATGGTCAACTATCTTGACAGCTATTTCAATGAGGCTGAGGGCAAGCGTTTTGTAGAACGAAGTATAACTCCCACCTGTCGCTAAGCAGACTCTTCAAGAAACAATTCGGCGGCTATGGTTCCCGTTTTTTCTTATGGTCCGGCAGCGAAATATTTCAAAGGAGTGTATGAGAATCCAGAAATTTTCCACAAATTAGAGCTGTTGCAAGATACAGACTAATGAAAAAATCGGATCGCGAATTAATTATTGAAATGGTCACAGAGGCTTTCGAGCAAAATCCCCGTGCCATGGCGATGATAAAAAAGAAGAACCCGATACGAAGTATTCGGCTGATGGCTGAGTACGCCTACTATCTTATAAGGAAGTTTGATGGAATCTATCTCTCTGAAGATAAGAGTACTGTTCTTTTTTACTACACTAAGAAGGAATACCGCAGAACTCTTGTGGATTATCTGAAATACGGACAAATGTTCATGAAGGCCATCAAACCTTCCCAACTCTTACCCACGCTGAAGCGGGAGAAGTATATCGCTAGCCTTCGGCCCGATTATGAGGACTTTATATATGTTTGGATACTGGCAAGTGATCAGAAGAGGACCAGCATCAGGGGTTTGGCCGATATCAACAAGCATCTTCATGAATTGTCGGAACATTTGCAACTGCCCATCCTCATTGAGACTACCATTGAAAAGCTTCTCAGGCTTTACAGATATGTGGGATTTGAGCAATACCATAAATGGCACGACGATGAGGCAGACATAACCGTCTGGTTCCTGCAACGGGAATTGGATAAGGTAAAAGAGGAACGGGAAAAGCAGAAATCTGCTTAAAAACCTGAGTGCTTAAAGATTCGCTGCCAGCCAGTCGCCTACTTCAGAGGTCTTGTAAGCTTTCCCTTCGGAGATATCCTCCGTAACCACGCCTGCTGTCATAGATTTGTCAACCACATCTCTGATTGCCTGAGCCTCTTCCATAAGGTCCAGGGCAAGCTCCAGCAGCATGGCTGCGGAAAGTACCGTGGCAAGCGGATTAGCAATATCCTTGCCTGTTGCCTGGGGATAGGAGCCATGGATCGGTTCAAATACCGAGGTGTGGATTCCTACTGAGGCCGAAGGGAGCAATCCCAGCGATCCGGTGATCACACTGGCCTCATCCGAAAGGATATCACCGAACATATTTTCGGTCACCATTACATCAAATTTCTTTGGCCACTGAATGATCTGCATGGCTGCATTATCCACAAACATGTAGTCTACTTCGATCTCAGGATGCTCAGGAGTCATCTCCTGGGCAATCTCTCTCCAGAGTCTGGAAGTGGCCAGCACATTGGCCTTGTCAACAACGGTAAGCCGCTTGTCTCTTTTGGCCGCATATTCAAATCCCAGTTCCAGGATGCGCTCTACTTCAGGCCTGGTGTACACACAATTATCAAAAGCCATGTTCAGGTCCTCGGACCGACCTTTGTCACCAAAGTAGATGCCACCTGTGAGTTCTCTTATCACAACGAAATCGGCACCTTCCACCAGCTCCCTGCGCAGTGGCGATTTATGGATCAGGGAAGGAAAGGTGGTCACCGGGCGGATATTGGCGTAAAGTCCCAGTTTTTTGCGCATGGCCAGTAAGCCCTGCTCCGGCCTTACTTTTGCTTTGGGATCGTTATCATATTTGGGATCGCCAATGGCTCCAAAAAGCACAGCATCTGAATTCATACAGAGCATATATGTTTCTTCGGGAAAGGGATCGCCCACCTGATCGATGGCGGTGGCTCCAACAATTGCTTCTGTAAAATTAAAGGTGTGCTTAAACTTCTTACCCACAGCCTCCAGTACTTTTATGGCCTGTGCTACGATTTCGGGACCAATGCCGTCTCCCGCTAATACTGCAATATTATAGTTCATCTAGTTATTTGTTTCAATGATATTTAGCATTCTGGTGGTGCACTTGATGGCTGCAACCGTTTGGTCGGAATCCAGTGCCCGGGTTTTAATGAGATTACCCTTGTGATTCCAGGTGATCATACACTCCACAAGTGCATCAGTCTTTCCTCCCGGGGGAATGGTGACCACGTAATCGGTCAGCACCGGGTGCTCCTTCTTCAGTTCGTCATAGATAAGCCAGAGGGCCTTCATAAAAGCATCATACTGTCCATCGCCCGATGAGGTTTTTTCATAAAGCTGGTCATCGATCTCTATGGCTACCGTGGCAACCGAATGGAGTCCGCGTGCCACCGAAAGCTGGTAGTTCCGGATTTTGATGCATTCTTCCACGCGTTTGCCCCGCAGCACATCGGAGATGATATAGGGAAGGTCGTCCCGGGTGATAATCTCTTTTTTGTCTCCCAGCTTTATAACCCGTTCTGTGACCAGTTTTGCATCTTCCTTGCTCAGTTCAATGCCAAGTTCTTCCAGATTCTTTAATATGCTGGCCTTGCCCGACATTTTCCCCAGGGCATAGCTTCTTTTTCTTCCAAATCTTTCAGGAAGCAGGTCATTGAAATAGAGATGATCTTTCTGATCACCATCTGCATGGATTCCGCTGGTTTGAGTAAATACGTTTTCCCCGATCAGGGGTTTATTTGAAGGGATCCTTACTCCGGAGAAGGACTCCAGCATCTTACTGGCGTGGTAGAGTTTTTCCTCATCCACATCCATTTCATATTTAAAGTGATCCTTAACCACACCGATCACACTTGATAAGGGAACATTCCCGGCCCGTTCTCCCAGTCCGTTAAGCGTGGTATGGATGCCGGAGATACCTGCCTTGATGGCAGAGAAAACATTGGCCGTTGCCAGGTCGTAATCATTGTGGGCATGAAAGTCGAAATTCAGTTCGGGATAACGGCTCACCATATCAAGGCAGAAATCATAGGTTTCCTGCTGGTTGAGAATTCCCAGTGTATCAGGGAGCATATACCTTTCAATGCTTTCATCTTTCAGAGCATCCAGCATCTGGTACATATAGTCTGGCGATTCTCGCATACCATTGGACCAGTCCTCGAAATAGATATTCATCCGGATATCCATCTCCCTGGCCAGCCGAAGCACTTCTTTTATATCGGTTATATGCTGCTCGGGGGTTTTTCGTAGCTGGAGCTGACAGTGCTTCAGGGATCCTTTTGTAAGCAGGTTATTTACTTTTCCCCCGGCGTCTTTGATCCACTTTAGTGAGATGTCACCGTCAATGAAACCAAGCACTTCCACCTTTTCAATATGACCCTTTTCTTTAGCCCAGGAAAAGATCTTTCTGGCGCCCCGGTATTCTCCTTCGGAGACTCTGGCAGAGGCCACTTCAATGCGGTCCACTTTCAGATCATCAAGCAGCACCTTGGCGATATTGAGCTTTTCTGTTGCTGTAAACGATACCCCGGAGGTTTGTTCCCCGTCCCGGAGCGTGGTATCCATAATGGTGATTTTCATAAGCTGATGATTTAGCTTCTGCTTAGTTCAAACTGTTCAATCTTCTCTTTGATGCTCAGCAGATAATCAATATCGTCATAGCCTTTTAAGAGGCACTCTTTCTTATAAGGGTTTATTTCGAAATTCTCAGATGCACCGGAGGCCTTGAGGCTGATCTCCTGTTTTTCCAAATCTACTTTGATTATGGTGGAGGCATCCTTCTCAATAGCCTCTAACAGGGTGCTAAGGAAAGATTCCGAAACCTGTACAGGAAGTAGACCGTTGTTAAGGGCATTGTTCTTGAAGATATCAGCAAAGAAGCTGGAAACCACCACTTTGAAACCGTAATCATGGATGGCCCAGGCAGCGTGTTCCCTGCTTGATCCACTTCCGAAATTCTTCCCTGCCACCAGGATGGTGCCTGAATAAGTGTCGCTGTTCAGCACAAAATCTGCTTTGGGCTCTCCAAGCTTAGTATAGCGCCAGTCGCGGAACAAGTTTTCTCCGAATCCTTCCCGGGTAGTGGCCTTCAGGAAACGGGCAGGGATTATCTGGTCGGTATCCACATTTTCGATGGGCAGGGGTACTGCCGGGGATTCTATGGTATTGAATATATCGGTTGGCATTTGAATGACTTTAATGTATTACAAATGAATGGTGCTAATGTTCTGTTAAAGTAGTGTTCTTGGATCAGTAACTACTCCGGAAATAGCAGCTGCAGCTGCAGTAAGGGGACTTGCCAGCATGGTACGTGAGCCTGGTCCCTGTCTGCCTTCAAAATTCCGGTTGGAGGTGGCCACGGCCAGCATCCCTTCCGGTATCTTGTCATCATTCATCGCCAGGCAGGCGGAACAACCGGGCTGTCTCAGTTTGAAACCGGCAGCGTCCAGAGTTTGTGAGATTCCCTCCTTATGAGCTTGTTCTTCAACCTGCTTGGATCCTGGGACAATCCAGGCAGTAACATGTTCTGCTTTCTTTCTTCCTTTGACAAACTGAGCCACTTCCCTCAGATCCTCGATCCTCCCATTGGTACAGCTGCCCACAAAAACGTAATCTACTTTTCTTCCGGCGATGGGACTCCCCGGATTGAATCCCATGTATGCAAGGGATTTTTCATAGGACTCTCTGTTGCCAGCTTCAACTTCCTCCACAGCAGGAATCTTACCCGCGATTTTTGCTCCCATTCCCGGATTGGTACCGTAGGTAATCATGGGTTCAATATCAGTAGCATCAAAGTGTAATTCCTTGTCAAATGTGGCATTACTATCGCTCTTCAGGAGTTTCCATTCTTCCACGGCCTGATCAAAATCTGATCCTGCAGGGGCAAATACACGTCCCTTCATGTATTTGAATGTGGTCTCATCGGGAGCTATCAGTCCGCCCCGTGCACCGCTCTCAATACTCATATTACAGACGGTCATCCGGCCTTCCATGGAGAGGCTCCTGATGGCCGATCCGGCATACTCTATAAAATATCCTGTGCCGCCACTGGTGGAAATCTTTGCTATGATATAAAGCACCACATCCTTGGCTGTGACTCCAGCAGAAAGCTCTCCGTCCACTGTGATTCGCATTTTCTTCGGTTTAGGCTGAAGGATGCATTGTGTGGCCAGTACCATTTCCACCTCTGAGGTGCCGATTCCAAAGGCCACACTGCCAAAGGCTCCGTGTGTGGAGGTATGACTGTCGCCGCAGACCATGGTGAGGCCCGGTTGTGTGATGCCCAGTTCGGGACCTATCACATGGACTATTCCGTGGTAAGGATGGTTCAATCCATAAAGAGTAATCCCATGTTTTTCACAGTTTTCGGTGAGTTTGTTCACCTGGAACCTGGACAGCTGATCCTTAATGGGGAGGTGCTGATCAATGGTCGGGACATTGTGATCGGGTGTTGCCACAGTGTTCTCCGGACGACTAACGGGGATTCCCCGGCTTTCGATGCCGGCAAAGGCCTGCGGACTGGTCACTTCATGGACCAGGTGCCTGTCAATATAGAGGACTGAGGGACCTCCTTTGATTTCATCCACCACATGCTTATCCCAGATCTTATCAAATAGTGTTTTTTTTGCCATTTCGTGTCAAAATGTAACGTAAGATGCAAATGTAAGAAACTTATGCTACAAATTGACAAAAAATCAGCCGTTTTAATATCAAATTATCACTCGGCGTGTTGTGGAAGCACATGTAAGGAAATTTCTTATTTTTGAGTATGCACACGTCCCGGTTTTTTCATCTATTTCTTTTGTACTTATTGAATATCCTGTTTCTATTTTCAGATCCACTCTTTGCACAGGCCCGCCAGGGAGGGACTACGGGGGGAAGGAAAGATGGAATTGAATTTTTTTAATAAATCCATAAATTTATATATGATTATTTCACCGCGTGCCCCTTGCTCCATGCTTTTTTTGATGGGCTTTTTATGGCTCGTCCCGTGCTCGCTTTATTCCCAACTGGAGCAGCTGCATGTCCGTCAGGTTGATACAATTACCACTTTCATCGATCCCTTTGATGTGACCGATCCCATGCATATCACACTTACTCTTGATTTAAAAAAGTACCAGCGCGAAAAATATAAGGGGGAATATTTGCCGGTCCATTTTCGCTACGATATCAATGATACCCTGTGTGTGGAAAAAGAAATGCGGCTGAAAGCTCGGGGTACATTCAGGCGAAGTCATTGCAATATGGCCCCTTTCTGGTTGAATTTCCGGACTGCCGGAGAGAAGGATGAGGGGAGTCCGGCAGCCATTAAGCGGATTAAAATTGTGACTCACTGTAAAGGGTCAGAAGCTTATGAGGAGTATGTCCTGAAGGAATACCTTTGCTACAGGATTTACAACATCATTTCTCCCATTAGTTACAGGGCCAGGTTGATCAGGATGACCTATGTAGACACGGGAAGAAAGAACAGAATAACGGGAGGCTGGGCTTTTATGATCGAGCCTGAGAATATGCTGGCACAACGCACCGATGGGATAGTGATCAAGCGGGATGATTTGGGCTTCAATCGAATGCAGCCAGATAAGTTGGATGTGTTTTCCCTGTTTCAGTATATGGTCGGTAATTCTGATTATTCGGTCTATGGTCGGCACAATGTTAAAATTCTGGGGCTTCCCGGTTTCGGAAGTAGAGGATATACGCCGGTACCTTACGATTTCGACTATACAGGTTTGGTGAATACCTACTATGCAGTGCCAGATGAAAATCTGGGAATCACATCGGTCAGGGAACGTTGTTACCTGGGGCCATGTCGAAACGATGAAGCATTTCTAGCGGCCATTGCACATATCAACCAGTACCGGGAAGATATATTCCAGCTGGTGAATAGTTTTGAATATCTTGACCAAAAGAATAAAAAGGAGGTCATCACTTACCTGGAGGATTATTTCATTTTAGCCGGATCCTTGAATGCCCTTACCTATTCCCTGAAAAGAACCTGCCGATAGTGCGCCTTCAGAATTATCAATTCCTGAGCTTTTTCTAAATCTCTTTTTTAACTGTTTCTGTTTGGAGGTCCCATTAGCGGGAAGGCCTGAAGTGAACGATCCCTGAAAAGATAAGGCAGAAAAGGGCGATGTTCATATAATATGTGCTAATTTTGACGAATTGTTACTAAATATTGCGATATGCTAACAGTTCATAAGATAGGTGGCACTTCCATGTCCAAATTTGAAGATGTGCTTCAAAACATTGTAAAGGGGCAGGCACAGGGAGGCAATTTTTACGATCGGATTTTTGTGGTTTCGGCTTACAAGCATGTGACTAATTGGTTGCTGGAACATAAAAAGACAGGGGAGCCCGGGGTGTATGACCTCTTTGTGATAAACAGGGATTACCGTCAGGCTCTGGAGCTTTTGTTTGAAAAACTGATTGCCATCAACCACGAGCTGGAGGGAATCGGTTTGGATCTGGTGGTGGCCGACGAATTTATCAGAGAGCGGATTGACCAGTGCAGGAACTACCTGGTGAACCTGGAGGGGGTCCTGGCCTCAGGATATGTGAATAAACAGAATATACTGTTGGCTGCGCGGGAAATTCTGGCATCCATCGGGGAGGCGCATTCGGCATTCAATTCGGTGAATATTTTGAAAAATAACGGCATTGATTCCATCTTTGTGGATCTCTGCGGCTTTCATGATGCGGAGTACCTGACCATTGATGAGCGAATAAAACGTGCATTTGCACATATTGATTACTCTTCTACAGTCCCCATAGCCACCGGCTATACCAAAGGAACCGAAGGAATTATGCGTGAGTTTGACCGTGGTTACTCGGAAGTTACCTTTAGTAAGATCGCTGTGACAGTGAAGGCAGACGAAGCGGTGATACATAAGGAATACCATCTCTCCAGTGCCGATCCGGCCATAGTGGGAGTGGAGCACTCAAAACCAGTGGGGGCAAGCAATTTTAATGTGGCCGATCAGCTGGCCGATATTGGCATGGAGGCGATCCATCCCAAGGCGTCCAAGCCACTGGAGCTAGCCGGGATCAATATACGGATCAAGAACACCTTTGAACCGGAACACCCCGGAACATTGATTTCCAACGACTATATGGGAGAGGAATCGCGGGTGGAGATTATCTCGGGAACCGACCAGGTGATTGCCCTGGAGGTGCACGATCCCTTTATGGTGGGACAGGTGGGATATGATTTGAACCTGATGAAGGTGATCCAGCGGCATAAGATCTCTTATATATTGAAGGCTACCAATGCCAACAGCATTACCATGGTCTTCTGGCAAAAGGAGGTATCGGATGGAATGATTACCGAACTCAAGGGGCTCTATCACAAGGTGACGGTAAAGGAGGCTGCACTGGTATGTGCCATGGGTACCAATATTACTTATCCCGGATCCCTGGCCAAGGCTGCCATGGCACTCTTTGAGGGCGGCGTGAATGTGGAGGCGGTTTCCCAGTCCCTAATGCAGGTTAATATGCAATTCGTTATTGAGCGGAAAGACTACCACAATGCCATCAGGGTGCTCAACCAGGCACTCTGCGAGGAGGGATGATAAAACCTTTGCTGACGTTTCTCATCAAAGAAAGAACCATTACACTACAGGAATGACCTTAACCAAGACAACCTTAAGCAAAGTTGCTCTATTCATTATGTGCTTTTTTATCTCTTTTTCACTGCCAGGTCAGGAGGTGGAGACCGATAGTTCGGTACAGAGAGAGGACGGCCTCCGCATATTTATTGACTGCGAGCGTTGCGATATGAATTATATACGCGACAAGGTTTCCTACGTGAACTATGTAAGGGATGTGAAGGAAGCTCAGCTATATATACTGGAAACCAGAGAGACAACCGGAAGTGGTGGAAGAAAATATACCTATACTTTTGTGGGTCAGCAGGAATTCGCCGGACAGAATGATACCCTTGTCTATTCGAGCCGGCCCGATGATTCCAGGGACTACCAAAGAATCTGGAGGACACAGATGCTGAAAATGGGACTGATGCCCTACGTGGCAAATCGGCCTCAGCTTCGAAAATAACCCATGACTGGAAAATTGAACTCGATTTTGATCATCGTTATACCAGGACCAAATATACCTATGATGACACCCTCTATACCAACGATAAAAGTTACCAGGGCCTGGAACTGCTGGTGGTGAAAAGCCTGGGGGAACACTGGTCGGCCGGCTTGAAAAGCGAACAACGCTCTTCATCCTACAACAATATCCGACTTTCTGTGGACCTCTTGCCTTCCTTAGAGTATAATATCTTCCACGCTTCGGGAACGGCAGAAGACGGTTTTTCTAAAGGCAGAATAGTAGAATTATAGCTTGATTATCTCCTTCCAGAGCTCCTCATTCATGCCTTCCAAATAGGCCAGGGTCTCTTCTACCAGGTAAGTACACTGCTCAGTGTTCATATGACGATTAATATCTATCGCTATAAAAACCTGGAAAGGATCTGCTTCGATTCCAGGATTTCACCAGGGTTCTTTGTGAGTTCCTTTCCGTACAAAATATGGCATTGGAGATGCCCGCTCTCTGTAAACCATCCTACTGTTCAAGGGCATTGAAACCCTGTTTCAGTTCTGGCTCTATACCAGGCAGGACTTTACCATTTTTTACATTACCAATAAATCGGGGGAAACGGTTGATTCCATGAGAAAATACACCGTCGATACTTGTTTCAGCAAACACCTTTGCTATAGCTGCTGCCTGGTTTTAAGGAAATCCATATTTCAGAAGGATCTCTCCGAATTTGCTCTTTAGTGTTTGAAAGTCTATGATTATCTCAAAACAGTACTTAAGGAGTAAGCCCGGCTATCAGGATGATGGCTATATTTCTAAGCTTTTCCATATTCCTTTCTCTTTTTGAGACAAGTCCCGGTACAAAAAGTTGCAGGATCGGGAGACGAAACCATAAATTCTTTTATATCTTCAAGCCCTGTTTTAAACCCCCAAATCATGAGACGGCACAGCATTTGTGTGATATTTTTTTTTCTTAGCCTCATTCTGGCAGTGATGGGCTGTAAAGGTAAACCCCTTGGTGAGAGAGTGAAGGCAGAGGACTTGAAGACAGAGGAGAGCAAGAAGGAGGAGTGGCATATGATCGACGAACCTGCTAAGGGGCAGGTGGGCCCGGTCGAAGAGGAGGCTTTCCGTCAGGCAGCATTTGAAGGGGAACTGGAGAATGTGAAAGCACTGCTAAATCAGGGAGTGGATTGCAATGTTGCAGATCAGGAAGGACATACTGCATTGATGTTTGCGGCATTTAACGGTTATTCGGATGTGGTAGGTCACCTTATTGAAATCGGAGCTGTGGTGGATCAGCGCGATATGATGGATCGTACCGCTCTGCTTTACGGGGCAACCGGGCCCTTTCCTGAAACCGTAAAAATCCTGCTGGATAAGGGAGCCAATCCTAATGCCTTGGATTCTAATGAACACTTTTCCCCGCTGATGCATGCGGCTGCTGAGGGTCACCTGGAGGTGGTGAAGCTATTGCTCAAATATGGAGCAGACAGATCATTAAAAGACATTGATGGGGATGATGCCTCCTCCTTTGCGCTGCAGGCCGGCCATATGCATGTGGTAGAATACCTGAAACTGGCAGAGTAATTAAACCTTCTTTGGTTTAGATAGTCGAAATAGGGATTGGCCTGGAATTAAATAACAAGATTCATCAAATGAAATTTGGTGTAGTAAAGGCTGTTGCTACAGCCATTTTTTTCATATGTATGATTCAGCTACCCCTGTGGGGGCAGCAGGCTGCTGTGAATTCTCCCCGGGGCTACGCTGGACTTGTGGTAGGTGCCTATGGCCAGGACCAGGAACTGGTTAATGGAATGCAGTACTACGATCGCCATTCACGCAGTCTGGGACACCCTTACCTTTTAGAGGGTTGGGTGCATCAGGGCTCGGTTACTATCCGCCACCATCTGTATGATAATGTAATGCTTCGCTATGATATACATGCCCAACAGGTAGAAGTTGAATACCGGACCATGAATGGAGCACTTAATCAGGTAATCCTGGTTTGTGACCGGGTAAATGAATTTACCATCGGAACTATGCATTTTCGGAACTTGAATCTGGAGGAATCACAGGAGTTTTTCCAGATGATTGGCGAGGACAGATTGATCCTCTACATTCGGTGGAAGAAGAAACTGGTTCCGGTCAGTGGGAATTCCAGTTTCATTGAGGAGTTCACAGCTCCCAAGCGATCCTACCTCCTTCAACTGGATGGATCCATTGCAGCCTTTAAAAACAAGAAGAGCCTTGTTAAGCTATTTCCGGATCAGATGCAAAAGCAGCTCAAGAGGCTAATCCGAACCAATCACCTGGTCCTGCGGACAGCCACCCCGGAGCAATTGGAGCTCTTCATTTTTGCTGCTTCTGACCTTATTAATAGAGGGGCCCATCCATGGTAAGAGAGCTGTTCGCTATCCTGTTCATCATCTTCCTGTCTTCTCTTTACCTGGAGGCACAGGATTCGGATGATGTGCTTTTTAGTGGTGAATTCCAGGATGTCCCCTTTGAACAGTTTGTGGACGCGGTGGAGCAAGAGACAGGGGTGACTTTTTACTTTCTGGACAGCTGGGTTCAGGGTATCAGGGTCACCGTTTCGGGCAATGAGATCTCTTTGTGCCACATCTTGAAATCTACTCTGCTTCCTGCCGGCCTCTATGTTTATCTGGAGGGTGGAGGCGTTTACCTGACACAACAACAACTGATCCACAGGCTCCCCGATTATACGGGGAGGGCAGATGAATCCGATCTGCTAAATGAGGGAAATTCCGGGGTGAGTACTGCCGAACAACGGTATATAGATGGTCGCAAAGCAGGAATGCTGGAGACCATCACGGTGGGAAGCAGGTCACCGGGTGAAGGAAAGAATGTGGCAGTACTTCATGGAAAGATTACAGACCTGGAGACAGGTGATCCGCTGATAGGGGCGACCGTCTATTTTGAAGAAATAAAAAAGGGTGCGGCCACCGATGTGGACGGCCGCTTCAGTTTTGTGATCCGACCAGGTAAATATACCGTTGAGTTTAAATGCATGGGTATGGAGGATAAACTCAATAATATGGAGGTATTCTCCGGGGGTGACCTTTCCATCACCATGGAAAAGAGCGTGATTGCACTAAGCGAAGTAGTGGTTCATGCCAACAGGTATCACAATGTGAAGGGTACGCAGATGGGGTTTGACCGGCTGAATTACAAGGTAATGAAAGAGGTTCCCGTGGTTATGGGAGAGAAGGATGTGCTGAAGGTGATACAGATGCTTCCGGGTGTGCAGTCGGTCGGAGAGGGCGCCGCCGGATTCAATGTGCGTGGCAGTGCAGCCGATCAGAACATGATCTATATTAACAAGGTGCCGGTATATAACAGCTCCCATCTCTTTGGTTTTTTTACTTCCTTCAGCTCCGATATTGTTAAAGATTTCACCCTGTATAAGAGTAACCTGCCAGCCTCCCTCGGGGGTCGGCTCGCTTCGTTTTTTGATATTACATGCAAGCAGGGGAATATGAATCGCTATACTGCACACGGAGGGATCAGTCCTGTCACGGGTCGGCTCTCTTTGGAGGGCCCCATCAAAAAAGGAAAAAGTTCTTTTATTCTTGCCGGACGGTCCTCTTACTCCGACTGGATTCTGAAACGACTGGAAGATCCGCAATTAAGGGAAAGTAAAACCAATTTTTATGACCTGTCGGGAGCCCTTTCCTGGGAGCCCGGTGAAAAAACACTTATAAAAGCCTTTGGGTATTACAGCAATGATAAATTTTCGCTGGGGACCACCAACGATTATGCTTACTCTAATGCGGGGGGATCTCTGAATATAAGGCACAGGCTGAGTGACAGGGTGACGGGCGACCTGGCCTTTGTATACGGTACCTACGAGTTTGAAACGGTCGATAAAACGGTGGCCTCCGAAGCCTGGACCCAGAAATACCGGATCGACCATTATGAAGCTAAACTGGATATGACATGGCTCTCTCTGGGTAAGCATAAACTCACTTTTGGAGGCAATGGCATCCTGTACAATCTGAACAGGGGATCGATATTGCCCTACGGGGACTTTTCTATGAGAGCACCGGTTGAACTTGGACTTGATAATGGTGTGGAGACTGCCGTTTATCTTGCCGATGAGATCTCCCTGACACCGCGTCTGACCTTTTACGGGGGGATACGATATGCTCTCTTTATGTCTTTGGGCCCGGGCGAGGTCATGGTTTACGGAGAGGGCCTATCCCACCAGTCAGGCAATGTGGTGGATGTGCTGGATCCGGAGCCCTTTGAAGTAGTGAAAACCTATTCAAGTCTCGAACCCAGGGCTTCTTTGAACCTGATGTTGGGCGCCAATAATTCGCTGAAGTTTTCTTACAACAGGGTGAAGCAGTTTCTGTTTATGCTCAGCAATACCCTGGCTATTTCACCTACCGATCAGTGGAAACTGGTGGATTACAACATTACACCTCCTATGGTGGATCAGCTCTCACTGGGGTTTTACCAGGATTTTCCAAGGGGCGGGGTCAACACATCCATCGAGTTCTACTATAAGAAACTTGAAAATGTGGTGGATTATCGGGATGGCGCGAATTTTATCAGCACAGCCCATGTGGAAACAGTCACCCTCCAGGGTACACAGGAGGCCTATGGAATGGAAGCGCTGTTCAGAAAGAGTGCAGGAAAGATCAGTGGCTGGGTGGCTTACAGCTATTCGCGTTCAATGATGCAGGTTGCTTCGCAGATTCCGGGAGAAAATATTAATATGGGAAATCCCTATCCCTCCAATTTTGACCGGCCCCACAACCTGAGCGTGGTAAGCAACCTGAAACTGAATCGGAGGCTCAGTCTTTCGGCCAATATGGTTTATTCCACCGGACGCCCGGTTACTTATCCTGTATCAATATTTTATGTGGAGAATTTGCAGTTTGTGGATTATTCAGACAGGAATGCTTACCGGATACCCGACTATTTCCGGCTCGATCTATCCATCAACCTGGAGGGTAACTTGAGAGAGCGAAAGTTATTTCATTCTTACTGGATGCTCAATTTTTACAATGTGACGGGCAGGAGAAATGCCTATTCGGTGTATTTTCAGAACGACGAGGGAACGATTAATGGATACAAACTTTCTATTTTCGGGCAGACCATCATCACCCTGTCGTGGAACTTTAAATTAGGGAACTATGCCAGTGAATAGGAAATACATCATACTATTATTGATGCTGATCCTTGCCTCCTGCATTGATCCTTTCGAACCTCTCATCGAAGAGCGGCAGGAGTTGACGGTGATTGATGGGGTAATTACGGACCAGCCCGGAATCCACCAGGTGAGGGTGTCGCGTTCGACCCCCTATAACGATCCCTCCTTTATGCCGGTGCAGGGATGCGTGGTGACCGTAGAAGATGAACAGGGTAATCTGGAACATTATACAGAGAACTGGAATACCCCTGGGGTTTATGAGGTTTGGCTGGATGAACCTTTCCTGGGAGTTGGGAAATCCTATGCACTTTATGTGGTAGGCCCGAATGGTACTCTATACCAATCTGATTATGATACCCTGCTGGCATGTCCACCGGTCGATTCGATATATTATGAAGTTAATAGTATTTATGATCCGGGAGCCGACAAGAGTTATGAGGGGCTTCAATTCTATAACAATGTAATCGGTGAGAATGGAGGATGTGGAAATTTCCGATGGAAACTTACGGAGAGCTGGGAGTACCATTCCCCCTATACAAGTGACTATATATGGATGTATGGTTATTTATATTCTTTGCTGGAGGATACGGTTTCGACCTGCTATCTCACAGAGCCCATCTCTACGGTTTACGCGGCCTCCACGGATCTGCTTTCTGAAAACCGGCTGCTTAAGAATAGACTGAATTATGTATCCAACCAGACGCCCCGGCTGGGGATTCGTTACAGCCTGTTGGTGGAACAGCAATCTCTCAGCGGGCAGGCCTACAGGTATTGGAATGAACTGAAGGCCCAGTCTGATCAGTCCGCCAGCCTGTATGAGACACAGCCTGCCAGCGTACTTGGGAATATCTACAATTACAACTCCAACGAGAAGGTACTGGGATGCTTCTATGCCACCCAGATTCAGGAGAAGAGGGTCTTCGTTGAGGTGGAGGAACTTGATTTTACAGTTGGATTTTATACCTGCGTACTCGATACCATACAGGACTTCAATAGTTTTGTGCCTGAAAACTACTATTACCTGTTTTCTCTGGCTCCGTTACCACCTGGACCACCCTGGTTAAAAGGTCCCAAAAGATGTTTTGACTGTACCCAGTGGGGTGGTGAGAATAAAAAACCTGATTTCTGGTAGATGCAAGGAACGAAGAAAACATATAAATTATTTCTTGTGGGACTGCTTTCCGGGATGAGCCTGTTCTCCCTCTTTGCCCAGTCACCTTTCGAGCCTGTCTACGCAGAAGAAGCGGCAACAATTGTGGATCAGGTGCAGCTATTTACCGACCGTAACATATACACCGTGGATGAAAGCATTCATTTTATGGCGGAGCTCCGGGTGTTTGGAGGTGCTGAACTTGATAGCTGGAGCAGCATGCTCTACGTGGAGCTGGTTTCTCTTGACGGTAAAGCGATGGTGCATGAAAAATACAGAATTACGGGGGGGAGAGTAAATGGTTCCATACATGTACCTTCGGGGGCTCTGACCGGTGATTACTTGTTGAAGGCCTATACTCGTTGGATGCGGAACCGGGAGACGGATAGTTTCTCTTACACTCCCCTGAAAATAATTAATCCCTTCAGGAAGGAGTTAAGTGCTTCATCTGTTGTGATTACCACACAGGAAATGCCTGTGAGAGTTCTATATCATGAGGGTATTCTGGCATGCAGCACTTCCTCTTCAGAATACACGGCAGGGGACCATATACTGATGAAATTATCCGTGGAAGAGCAGCTGATGCGACAAGCCATGGTTTGCTGTGTTACGGTAGTTCCGGAAGGAGCCATAGATCTTTTGGGGGGACAATATCAGGAAGGGGACAGGAAGAGGAGACAGGAGCCCTTCCGGGTCAGTTATCTGCCCGATATGGGCGACAGACTACCCCTGTCAGGGAGTGTGGTGGATTCCGATCAGCAGCCAGTTCCCTATACTACGCTTCACTTTTCTCTCTTGGGTGCGTTTCCGGACTATTATGCTGCCATCAGCGATGAGAAGGGCAGATTCAATCTGTCCAGCTCATGGGGCGAAGGGAATCAGGAGTTTTTTGTGACCCCAGAGCAGTATGAGTCCAGTGATCTGGAAGTCCGTATTGATCAGGAATTTGATGGCCGACCGGGGCTGTCTCTCTCCGGGGAATTCAGTCTTTCAGAGGAAGAAAGTGAACTGGCCAGGAAGCTGACTCTGAACATGCAGCTTTCCAAGGCTTACCGGACCCTTGAAACTTCCGGAGCAAAAACTGAAAAAGTGGATGATGGGTACAGAGGAAAGGGAATTCCCTTCTACGGTACCAGAGTTAAGCGCTTAATAATCGATGACTACGTAAGGCTCCCCAATCTGGAGGAGGTCTTTATCAATCTTGTTCCGGAGGTGCAATTCTATAAGAAAAAAGGGAAGACCAGGATCAGGATTATGAGTGAAAATAACTCCATTGGGGTTTACAAGCCACTTATAATGATTGATAATATTTCTGTGTTTGATGAAGAGGCCTTACTGGCCCTTTCGCCGGAGAAGATTGAACGAATCGACCTGGTTAATGATATCTACCTGAAGGGAAGTGTGGCTTTTGGCGGGATATTGGCCATCTATTCCAGAAAGGGCGATATGGCAGGAATTGACCTTCCAGAAGGGTCATACTTTTTCGATTTGCAGGGGATTTATCAAAATGCTCCGGAGATTGAGCTTACAATTCTGCCAGGAAGCAGGATCCCGGATACCAGGAATACCATTTACTGGAACAGCGAGGTGTTGGTGGACCGGGAAAATCCGGCAGAGATCCCTTTCCGGGCTCCGGCTACTCCTGGCAATTATGTGATTCTGGTCAGGGCTCTTTCGCCTGATGGGGAAATTTTATCGGCTTCCTCCAGGTTTACGGTGGAGTAATCATTTTCACTAAGACTCCGTCTTAATAATCTTTCTTGAGATTCGTTCCCTTCCATGTTCCACCACCAGCAGGTAGATCCCTGCCGGTAGTCCGGAGACATCAAGTGCTCCTGCATATCCCTGGGTCCATCGGTCTGCTGTTGACTGCAGACATTGCCTCCCGGTCAGGTCGTAGAGACTGATCCGTGCCTGTGGATCAGAGTCATGGCTGCAGGTGAGTCTGATATTCAGCCGATCTGACACCGGGTTAGGGAAGAGGTCCAGTTGTGAGACCTGGTTTATTACATCCTGCTTCACAGAAAGGGATAGTTGGTTGGAATCTCCCGGAGTATAGTTTGTCATGGGCATCCAGTTGCTACTTCCATCGGGGTAGCGTCCAAATGATATATTGCTTCCCTGACTGCCAAATTCCCGAGAATCGATCCAGTAGAGAAGCTCTCCGCTCTGGGTGGAGAGTCCAACGAATTCACCATTGCTGCTCAGTTTAAAGTTGGTATGAAGTGGACCAAAGCCGGGCTTCTGATCCGCATAGAAGATCAGAAAACTATGGGTTCCGATGGTGGTTTGTTCCGGATAATCAAATGGAATCTGCCATTTGGCGGGCGTATCCCGGTCATCTGTGAGGTAGAGACCTGCCAGGTCTATCTTCTCGCTTCCTCCGTTGTAGATTTCTATCCAGTCTGAATCTCTCCCAGACGAGTCCGTGAAGGCTCCCTGATTGGAAGCCATAAATTCGTTGATATACAGCTCAGCAACCAGTTCCGGCTGATTTAAGGAAGTAACTGCCCGGATAGAGATCTCATTATCCGGGGTCAGTGTGAGAAGTCGATCTTTATAGGTGAAAAAGGTATCCGGATTGGGACTCAGCCCCTGCAGCTCCAGATCAAAACTAAGGTCAGAGCTGGTGGGATCGTATTGGTGAACCTCTACGGCCAGGATGTTGGTGCCGGAAAGCAACGTCTCTGCATTGACGTTGAAACTCATGTAGCTATTTTCTTGTGCTTCATCCACAAAGCTTGTAGCCAGCGTTGTGGGGAGAATCTCCCCTGCAGGCATATTGTTTCTGAGCAACTCATTTCCGTTGAGGTAGGCCACCACACCATCGTCACGAATTATCTGCAGGGCAAGCTCCTGGAATTGTTCCGGATAAGCAATGTCAAATTTAAGCCGGAAATAATAAGAGATGTGTTTCTGCTCAATGTTTCCTCCAAAATCAAGAATGGTGGCTTCATCCCCGTCTCCATATCCCAGCTCACCAGCTCCTTCAGACCAGGCTGAGTCATCAAAGTCCTCCTCCTTCCATTGGGTGTCGGGATCGAGGCCCGAATCATTGTATTTCCATACGGAGCGGGGTGGAACTAGAACACTTACTTCAGTATTTCCGGTGCCTACCTCCCAGTGGCTAAAGCGATAACCCGGTTTTGCAATGCAATTAAGGTTTAGCTCTGTACCTGCCAGGTAGCTTCCCTGCATTCCATCCGGTGCCACCTGTACATCGTTAAGCTCCACCCGGTAGGTCCCGGTCGTGGGTGCCACCTCCAGGCTTATTTCCCTGCCCAGCTCAAAAAAGTTGCACATATTAGTGCGAACATAAGCGGGCCTCTCACTGGCAAAAGTTCTGAGTTCATTCACATATTCCTCCCAACTTTCCATGGACCAGGGCCTGTTCCAGCGTGCTATCTGGTCGGGGACCACATCCATTAAATGATAGTAGAAGGAGTCGATTTGATGATGGACCCGTTGGGTAGTCAGAGTGGTATTGAGATGCATCAGGTATTTCTGTATAAATTTTTTCCTGAAACCTTCGTTCTCCAGCAGCCGGCGAATGATCAGGGTGGCCCACCTTGGGTTGGGCCATTCGTCTGTATTGTTGGCTGTTGCGAATGAAAACATATCCAGGGCAGGATTGAAATCGTAGAGACCCATGGTGAAGTCCAGGTCGAACAGAATCCAGCGCCATTTAGAGCCGGGAGCATGCGCCTTCCATAACTTCTGGTTGTTCCCGGGCCAGTCGCGGTGGGCAAAAAAGAGTTCGGTGATCAGGTAGTCCATATAAGAATCAATATCTACCCGGTCGGCCACCCAGTCAAAATTGGACTGTTCAGCCAGGGAGTTGTTCTCCAGAAAGTGTTGTAGGCTGTCATAGGCATCAATGCTTCCGGCAAATGACTGACTCTTTTTGACATCTATCTTGATGAAATCGATCTCCTCGGGATCCAAACCGTAGTTGGCGGTAACATAGTGCTCGTTCGTTTTCTCACGTAGGTTGTAGATGCCGAAGAATTCACCATTCAGAAATACACGGACCGTTTCATACCCCTGATAGTCCACATTCATCTTTGGCCATACCACGGATTGTATCATGGCATCCCGGAACATGGTATATTGATTATCACTTCCCGAATTTCTCAGGACCAATCCCTTGAAAGCATGGATCTCAGGCTTGTCACTGAAGAAGGGATACTTCATGCTGCTGTTTCCATAGCGCCCACGGGCAAATAAGGCCAGTGATTTCATGGGTGCTGTACGACTGCATGCCCCATGCATTTTTACACCCACATCCTGCTGAATCGTTCTTTCCCCGAATAGGTTAAAGTATTCAAAACTGAGTGGCCGCTCCCAGTCCTGGTTCCAGTTGACTGGTACATCCGTGCAATTTCCGGGGATCCCGTTGCTTCCAACCACATAAATCCCTGTTTCGTCATCCCAGAAGTGAAGCGGATCGGTGGAAATAGAGAAGACCGGCATGGCAAAGCTATTGCCTATGATGAAGGAAGAAGTAGAGATGGGACCTTCTTCAAATCCCTCTTGCCAGAGGCGGGCACGTACCACGGTGTTCTGAGAGACCTGGATGGGTTCTGAATAGCTGGGATCGTCGCTATCAGGTTCCGATCCGTCCAGGGTATATCTAATGAATCCGGGCCCATCAGCCTCCATGATGACCTCCACGGAGTTGCTGTGGATGGCTGCTGGGGGAGTAATGGAAACCCCGGCTGAATATAGGAAGCCCGATTCACTGTCGTTTTGTTCTTCTGGAGTGGAATGGCTGAAATAGAGCCTGGAGCCATCCATGGAGATCCCAAAGGAGATATCCGCATGCATTTGAGGGAATTGGAGGGAGTCGCTAAGGGTGCCCGTTTGCTCAAAAAGATAAACCGTTTCGCCCGAAGCACTCAGTTTGAAATTAGCGTGGCAAGCTATGGTGCTGCTGGTGCCATCGGCCCAGACCAGCTGGAAGGCACCTGCTGCGAGCTGGGTCCCTGCCGGAAACTGCCATTTCTCAGGGTCCTTCAGCTTGTCGCTCAGGTAATAGGCCGAAAGATCTATGACATCGCCTGTTCCATTATAAATCTCGATCCAGTCGCCTGGTTCACCGGTGTGGGGATTGGATAGCCCACTATCGTTGACGGCCATCACTTCATTGATTAGAAGCTGCGACTTAAGTGGGATGCCTGTAAGGGCCAGGAAAAGCAGTGTTAGGAGTTTAGTTCTAAACATATCCACTCTGAGATGACTCTAAAATAGATAAAAAAATTCAGGGGAGAGATGAAAAACAATAACTTTGGCGTATGAACGATTTTCCTCTCCATGATTTCTATGGAGATATTTATACTTCCTATGACCGGGTGAATCGTATTTTTACCTTTGGAAAGGATCGCGCATGGCGCCGGAAGGCAGCAGCTGAATTGCTTGCTAATGAGCCTGACAGGGTGTTGGATCTGTGTACCGGAACTGGAGATTTCATCCTGGAGCTGGCCGGACAGTCGGCCGAATCTGGCAGAAATATAGAGCTGGGCGGATATGATTTCAGCAGGGAGATGCTTCAGGAAGCAGAGCGGAAAAAAGGAGAGTTACAAAAAAGAAAAAGCCTCCCTGATATCAGTTTTAAGGAGGGTGATGCAGGAGCAATGCCCTATGAAGATGGTCATTTCGATGCCCTGGGCATCACCTTCGGCCTTCGGAACCTGGTCTATGAAAACTCAAATGCAAAGCAGCACTTATCAGAAATATACCGGGTGCTGCGACCGGGTGGACAGTTTGTGGTGCTCGAGAGCAGCAAGCCTGCGAGTCCGCTCTGGACTGTGTTTAACAGCATCTACCTTCGGTTTTTTCTTCCCTACCTGGGAGGACTAATATCGGGGAACCTGAAGGCCTATAAGTACCTGGCCAACTCATCAAAGAACTACTACTCAATCAGAGAGATGGAGATGATCCTGGAGAGTGCTGGCTTTCATGCCCTTCGTAGCAGGGCTCTTTTCCTGGGATCTGTTATGCTCCTGGTGCTTGAGAAGAAATAGGGAAATTGTATATTTGGGCTAGCAGATTTGACGTGATGACTATTGAAGAGATAAACAGGGCGTGCAAGGATACATTTATGGAGCTCCTGGGAATAGAGTTTACCAAAGCTACAGAGACATCCCTTGAAGCTCATATGCCAATTACACCAGCTCTATATCAGCCTATGGAGGTGGTGCACGGGGGTGCTCTGATTTCCCTGGCCGAAAGTGTGGGGAGCGCTGCTTCCTTCCTGCTGGTGGATCCGGAGCATTTTAATGTGCTGGGCAGCTCGGTCAACAGTCAGCACATTTCTCCCGCAAGAAAAGGAACACTATACGCAAAGGCCACCCTGTTGATGAGAGGTAATTTTAAACATATCTGGGATGTGGAAATAAAGGATGATGCCGGTAAACTAATTTCCATCAGCCGTGTTACCAATAGTATTAAACCAAGAAACCCGAAAGCAGTACGCTGAGCGACCACAATGAACAAAGGTCTTATAGCCATCCATAACGCCTGCATTGCCAAAAACCTCCCGTTTGTAACCTTTCGTCTGCCCCAGCAGGAGCATAGTATTACCTATATACAGACCACTTCGGGAAATGTAGAGTGGCTTAATATTACGGATATCTCCGGGGAGACCGGTTTTATTATGGCCCCTTTTGATACCAGGAACGGTCACCGCTATATCCTGGTGAAACCCGATTTGGTGATTAAGGAGGAAGAGATCGGCCGGGAGACCATCAGAAGGGTGGAGCAACTGGAATCGAGGTCGCAGCCGATGTGGAACCTTGAGGAGCCTGTGGTGACAGGAAGTAAGGCCTACCTGGAGCAGGTGGATGCCATCAAGTCGTCCATTTCCACGGGTGCCTTTCAAAAGGCGGTGCTTTCCCGCATTCGGGTGGTAAATGGAAAGCACATGGAGCTGGTTCCCAAACTCTACCAGGCCATTTGCAGGAAGCACCCCAATGCTTTCAGCTATCTGTTTAAAAGCGATGATCATTTTTGGATGGGAGCCTCCCCGGAACCCCTGCTCAGACTCCGGGGAGGGAAGGTCTCCACGGTTTCCCTGGCAGGCACCAGGCCCTTTGCTGAAAAGCACATGGATCTAAACAGGTGGACCGCCAAGGAGGTACTGGAACAGGAGTATGTAACACGCTATATCCATGATGTACTAAGGGATTTCGATGTAAAGGATTACAGGGTAAGCTCACCTTATGTAAAGAAAGCGGGGAACCTTCTGCATTTGCGCACAGATTTTTCACTGGACTATAACAAATTGAACGGCAGGTTATGGGAATTTGTGGATGCCATGCACCCTACACCAGCTGTGGCGGGTCAGCCCAAGGAGGATGCCATTCAGTTTATTAAAAATCTGGAACCACACGACCGGGATTATTATACGGGATTCCTGGGACCGGTCTCATGCGACGGAGAGACCGACCTCTTTGTGAATTTACGATGCATGAAAATCACCCCCAATTATATTTCCCTCTATGTGGGTGGAGGCATTACCCTGGAGTCTGATTCAGCCGAAGAATGGAAAGAAACCCGGCTGAAAGCAAAATCGCTACTAAGGATACTGGGGACTTATATTAAAAACCTGGAGTAATGCCCTTGCACCATCTCCAACATATTGCCGAACTGGGTCCTCTGCTTAAAAGGCATGGTGCCACCCATGTGATCATAGCCCCTGGAAGCAGAAATGCACCTCTTATCCAGCTATTTACCGCAGATGAGGACTTCGAATGTCATAGCATTGTGGATGAACGTTCTGCAGGCTATGTGGCTCTGGGAATGGCCCGAGAGCTTGGAGAACCAGTGATAGTACTGACCACATCTGGTACCGCGGTACTGAATCTCTCTCCGGCCATTGCCGAAGCTTTTCATCAGAGGATTCCCCTGCTGATACTTACAGCCGATCGCCCCAGGGAGATACTTTCCCAGTTTAGCAACCAGGTAATTGATCAGCGTGCACCCTATTTCAACCATTCAAAGGGCTTCTTTGAATTTCCTGCTGAAGTACGGAGCCATGAAGAATTGGAAAAAGGAATGGAGTGCGTTGAGAGATTGTTAAAGGAGGCCCTGCAGCAAGCAAAAGGACCGGTGCATCTAAACCTGCCTCTGACAGAGCCCCTTTATATACCTCTTCCTTCACCTGTATTGTCACAGGAGGAAGCGCTGACTTCATTGCTACAGTCATCCACCCCATCTTCTTTGTCTGCCGCTAATTTTTCCGGGAAAAAAATTTTGATTCTTGCGGGCATGGGGAAGGCTCAAAAAGAACTGCGCTCTATCCTTGAACAGATTGTATTGAGTAAACAGGCTGTGGTAGTGGCGGAGAACATCTCCAACCTGGCCTCGGAATATTTTATTTCTACGCCTGAACTGGTGCTGTCAGGTGCATCAGATGATGAAAGGGAGACTTTGAAACCTGATCTGGTGATTGCCTTTGGGCAGCAGGTTGTTTCCAAGCGAATGAAACTCTTTGTGCAGGCGCTGGATAAGGTCGAACTTACAGAGCTTCCTGAGGATGGTAATGCAGCAAGCATATTAAAAGAATTGATCGGATCGATAGAGGAGGACAACTTTTATGGTAAAAAATGGAAGGAACTTGAAGGCCGGGAGCAAGAACATTCTGCAGCCTATCTATCCGATGCTTCCTTCGGGAGTTTGAGTGCCCTTGGCCGAATCCTTGATGCTGTTCCTGACGGCAGTGTGGTTCACCTGGGAAACAGCTCCACCATACGATTTTCACAATTGCTTCCTTCCAGGCCCGATCTCATATACTCATCCAACAGGGGGACCTCCGGAATCGATGGATCCGTATCCACAGCTGTAGGGGCGGCCATGGTATCGGAGCAGCAACACCTGCTGGTGGTGGGGGACCTCAGTTTTGTATATGACTCAAACGCCCTCTGGAACAAAGATTTTCCTGAGAACCTGAAAATTGTGGTGATCAACGATGGAGGAGGAGGAATTTTTCGCCTGCTGGAGGGACCCGGGCGTATGGCTTTTTTCGAAGAGTTCAGTATCACCCGGCACCCGGTATCCATGGAACTTCTCTCAGGGGCCTTTGGCAGAGGCTATGGAAGGGCGTCGGATTTCAATGAGCTGAATAGCCAGCTTTTTGGTTTTTTCACCCCGGGAAAAGGCAAAGCAGTGCTAGAGGTGGACTGTACGGCCAGTGATAATAGTCGTATCTTTAAAGAATTATTCAATAAATAGTCATAAGAGATGGATAAAAGAGAGTGGAAGAGCCTCAGGGAATTTGAGGAGATCCGTTTTGAATATATTGAGGGAATAGCAAAGATTACCATCAATCGTCCACGCTACTATAATGCTTTTACCCCCGATACTACACGGGAGATCAGCGAGGCCCTTGTAGTCTGCAGGGAGAACCCGGAAATCAGAGTGGTGATTCTTACCGGTGAAGGAGAGAAGGCCTTTTGCAGTGGGGGCGATCAGAATGTAAAAAGCTTTGCTGGTTATGTGGGAAAAGACGGAGTACCCAGGCTCAATGTGCTTGATGTACAGCGCCAGATCAGGAGTCTGCCCAAACCGGTGATAGCCATGGTTAATGGCTATGCCATTGGCGGGGGACATGTGCTGCATGTGGTGTGTGATCTATCTATTGCTTCAGAAAATGCCCGCTTCGGTCAGACTGGACCCAAGGTGGGAAGCTTTGATGCGGGATTCGGTTCATCCTACCTGGCCAGACATGTGGGGCAGAAGAAGGCCAGGGAGATCTGGTTTCTATGTGAGCAGTACACAGCAGCTGAGGCTCTGGAAATGGGACTGGTTAACAAGGTGGTGCCACTGGACAAGCTGGAGGATACCACGGTGGGGTGGTGCCAAAAGATCATGCGCCATAGTCCTATTGCCCTCCGGATGATCAAGGCCGGACTTAATGCGGAATTGGACGGACAGGCCGGGATCCAGGAGCTGGCAGGGAATGCCACCATGCTTTACTATATGACTGAAGAGGCACAGGAAGGAAAAAATGCTTTCCTGGAAAAACGGGATCCTGACTGGGATCAGTTCCCTAAATTACCCTGAGCCCTTAACTCAAAGTTTTTCACTAATTTTATCTGCGGATGAACACTACCCAAATATGGATAAAGGCATTTAGACTGCGGACTCTACCGCTGGCACTTTCTGCCACAACGCTGGGTAGTTTGGTGGCACATGCCGAGAACCGGTTCCGCTGGAGTGTATTTATATTTGGCACCCTGACCACTCTCTTCCTGCAGATCCTTTCCAACCTTGCCAATGATTATGGTGATGCCCGCAAAGGAACCGACAGTGAGCATCGTATCGGACCTCTTAGGGTGACTCAGTCGGGAATGGTATCCAAAAAGCAGATCGAGTGGATGATTGGTATCTTTGTGCTGCTGAGTCTTTTATCGGGCTCCCTATTGATCTGGTTTGGCTTGCGGGGCGACAATATGTTGCTCTACGGGCTCTTTTTCCTCCTTGGTATTTCTGCCATCTATGCGGCAGTTAAATATACCATTGGAAAGCGCCCCTACGGATATAAGGGCTTAGGTGATATCATGGTATTTATCTATTTCGGGATCCTGGGAGTGGCAGGCACCTATTTTCTTCATACACACACGCTGCATCCCAGCATTTTGCTGCCTGCCTCTTCAGTGGGCCTCTTCAGTATGGGGGTGCTGAACCTGAATAATCTAAGGGATCATGAAAATGATGCCGTGAATGGGAAGAATACCCTGGTGGTACGTATGGGAGTTCAATGGGCCAAAGCTTATCATGTGATCCTGTTGCTTACTGCCCTGGTACTGGCTGTTATCTATACCGTCCTCAATTTTGAATCCTATTATCAGCTGATTTTCCTGCTTCCTGTACCGCTGCTGATTTCTGATATCAACAAGGTAATTACCAATACAGTTCCTGTGGAACTGAACAGGGAGTTGAAACGACTGGCCATGGCGACCCTTCTTTTTTCGATTTCATTTGGAATTGGATTGGTGCTTTAGATGGTCCGGGCATCCTATATAAGGCATCCCCTGGTATTTGTCAGGCCTGCAGGCACCTCTCGGGGCGTCCTGGACCAGAAACCCTGCTGGTATATCAAACTTACTTCAGAAGAAGGCATCACCGGAATTGGTGAAGTCTCTTTTATTCCGGGTCTCAGTGTGGAGGAGCTGGAGGATTTGGAGAATAAACTGGACCATGTTTGCAAACTGATCAGCAGGGGGGAGATGGACCCGCTGCAAACGCTTCCGTCCATGCCAGGGGTGCAATTTGCACTTGAGATGGCTATCAAGGATCTGGAAACTGGGGGGAAGCGTATCCTCTATCCTTCTGAATTTACAGAAGGCCTTCAGGGGATGCCAACCAATGGATTAATCTGGATGGGTCCAAAACCCTTTATGATCAGTCAGATCAGGGAGAAAATGCATCTTGGTTTCAAGGTGCTGAAGTTGAAGGTGGGTTCACTGAACTTTACGGAGGAACTGGAGATGGTGAGGTGGATCCGTTCCGAATTTGGAGAGGGCGACCTGGAGATACGGCTGGATGCCAATGGTGCCTGGACACTTGTTGAAGCCATGGGAAAGATGGAACAGTTAGCTCGCTCAGGTATTCACTCCATCGAACAACCTCTTGCTCCGGGGCAGCTGAATGACATGGCACAGCTTTGCCGCGATTCGATTATTCCGGTGGCCCTTGATGAGGAATTGATTGGAATAAGCGATCCGACCGAGAGGAGTGCACTCCTGGAGGAAGTGAAGCCAGCATATATAATTTTGAAGCCTGGTTTGCTGGGTGGGTTTTCGGTGGCGGCCCACTGGATTGCACTGGCCGGGGTTTATGGGATCGGATGGTGGATTACTTCAGCTCTGGAGTCAAACCTCGGACTCAATGCCATCTCACAGTGGACCTTTCAACTGGAAGCAATAAGGCACCAGGGACTGGGAACGGGGGCGCTTTACACTAATAATATTCCCTCCCCGCTGGCCCTGACGGGCGAGCAACTCTGGTTCAGACCCAAAAATAAATGGAACCTGAAAACAATCCTGTAGTGAAGAACCCTCCAGTTTTACCGGAACCCATCCTTTTGGAAGGCATTGGTTTTACGCTGGAAGCTTTGCTGGATTATTGCAAAAAACAATCCAAAGATTTATCCCTGCCCCGGTGGAGAAGAGATGTAAGCTCTTTTATAGCGCTATTCCTGGATCCTAAAAGCAGCAAGATTATTCAGAAAAGCAGTGGTTCCACCGGCGATCCCAAATCATTCACTCTTTCCAGAGAGGCCATGTGTTTAAGTGCGGAAAGAACCCTCCGCTATATAAATCTTAAAAGGGGCGATCGTGCCCTTCTTGCACTTCCCATCCACTATATTGCAGGAAAGATGATGGTGGTGAGGGCCCTTCTGGGAGGATTGGACCTGGTGCTGACAGAGCCCTCTTCCCGACCCTTAAAGGATCTGTCCGGAGTAATCGATTTTGCAGCTATGGTCCCCCTTCAGATCGAGGAATCGCTCCAGGGGGGTGATTCCCTGGAGCAGATTTCCAAACTGATTATAGGTGGAGGTGAACTGTATCCTGCTACCCGGAAGAGACTCGCTTCCATGCTCAGGCCCGAAGTCTTTGAAACTTTCGGAATGACAGAAACCTATACTCATTTTGCATTGAAACGGATCAATGGTCCCGATCCACAATCTGATTTCCGCCTGCTGGAGGGAGTTCAGATTCAACTTGATTCCAGGGGCTGCCTTGAGGTGGAGGTAAGCGGGATCACTTCCGGAGCACTGCTCACCAATGACTTGGTGGAGCTAAACATGGCGGGCGATGGATTCTCCTGGCTGGGAAGGTTCGATAACCTGATCAACAGTGGGGGTATAAAAATTATTCCCGAGCTGCTGGAAGGACAGGCCAGGGAAGCCATCGGGCATGATTGCATCGTCTTGTCAGAACCGGATCGGAAACTGGGCATGCGACTTGTTTTGCTGGTGGAGTTTGAAGGCAGCGATCCGCCCATTATCAGGTGGCTTGAACTTTTACGCCGCCGCCTTTCTGCCTATGAGATACCCCGACGGGTATTGACCGTCCAAACTCTTCCGAGAAATCCTTCCATGAAACCCGACAGAACATCTGCCCGGAGATTATTGTTATAGTAATTAATTACTTAACCAATTCAATGTCAAAATGAAAGCATTAAAAATTATCATGATTATTGTGGGGGTTCGGGTGGCCGCCATTCTGATTGTTCCTCTGTTCTCACCCGCCAATGCCGAAGTAAGCGCAGAGACGGAGACTGCCTTTGTACAGTACCTGGATTATGATGAATCCACAGGCCATTCCAATCATACCGGACCCTATGAAGAGTTTACCACCTCCTATGGCAAATTGAGCGAATATGTCATCACCAATGGTCTGGAGCTTACTGGTGAGGCTTTTGAATTCTATGTTACCGGAATGATGCAAGAATCCGATAATTCCAAATGGGAGACCCTAATTGCTTTTCCTTTGAAATAGGATGGAAAGCAAGGAGATCAAGCGGGTTTTTTACAGAGATGGCTATCGGCTGGCGCATGAGCACCTTGATCAGGGGATCACTGTTTCAAATCTAAAAATGGCCATTGCTCAACTTTACCAGGCAGTGGATGATCTGCTGGAATCCTTCCTGGAGCGTTCTTGCAAAGATGGAATACCGGCCGACTGCAAAGAGGGCTGTTCCTGGTGCTGTTTTCAGGAAGTATTTGCCGTAAGCCATGAATTTCTCTATCTCCAGGAGTATGCAAAGCAGAATTTTTCGGAAGAGGTGAGGGAGCATATCCTTGCCAGGGCCCAGGAAAAGGTGATGCTAAGCATGAACAAGCCGCTGGAGGAGCAGCTAAAGATAAGATCTGCCTGTCCCTTCCTTAATGAAGGGAGTTGTGTGGCTTATGAGGCAAGGCCCATGGCCTGCCGGATCTACCTCTCTTCATCGCTACGCTCCTGCAAAAGAGATTATGATCTGCCTGGCAATCAGAAAAGCATCCCCGACCTGTTTGAGTTTCCACTTCTGGCCGGTCGTATGCTCAATGAAGGATTTGTGGCCTATCTGAAACAATCAGGCCTCCCTTCATCCGAACTGCCCATCGAGCAGGGATACAGCTCCATGATTACTCTGGGGCAGACCATGGAGGACTGGATTGGGGGGGGCAGCACTTCTTAATAGCATAATAACTCCATGTTCCATATCATACCCTGAGGTGTATTGATTCCATTTATCTATATTCGCGTATGCAAAAGATCACCATTGGAATTATTCGTGAAACCAAGACACCACCCGATAAGCGGGTTCCTTTAACACCTTCTCAATGTAGCTCTCTGCTTGAGCGTTACGATCAGTTGGATATACTGGTTCAGCCTTCGGATTACCGTTGTTTTTCCAATGATGAGTATCGTACTGCAGGAATAGCACTTTCAGAGGATATCACTTCCTGTGATATCCTGATGGGTGTGAAGGAGGTGAAACAGGATGCCCTGATAGACCAGAAGACTTATCTCTTCTTTTCCCACACAGCCAAGAAGCAGCCTTACAACAGGGAACTCTTGCAGCAGGTGGTTCGAAAGGGAATCAGGCTGGTGGATTATGAATATCTGACCGATGAAAAGGGTATGCGAGTGGTGGCTTTTGGCCGATGGGCCGGTGTTGTTGGGGCTTATAACGGTTTGAGGGCTTATGGTTTGAAGGGAGGGGATTTCGATCTGAAGCCTGCCCATGAATGCTTTGATCTGGAGGAGTTACGCCTGGAGTTGAAGAAGGTGGAGTTGAACAATATACGTATTTTGCTTAGCGGTGGAGGACGGGTGGCAGGTGGAGCCCTTGATATCCTTGACCATGCTGGGATCAGCCAGGTGAGTCCGGAAGATTTCCTGGAGCTTAGCTATGACCATTCGGTATATACCCGTCTCGATCCCTGGCACTATACCCGAAGGAAAGATGGAACAGCCTTTGATTTTGCTCACTTCATGAAGCATCCTGAGCAGTATGAGAACAGCATTATGCCCTATGCGGCCCGCACCAATATTTTTGTGGCCTGCCATTTTTGGGATCCGAAGTCACCGGTGATGATAAGCAGAGAAGCCCTGGCTGGAGGGGACTATCCCGTCTCCCTGGTGGCCGATATCAGTTGTGATATAGATGGGCCCATTGCTCCTACCATAAGGGCCTCTACCATAGCTTCTCCTTTTTACGGTTATGATCCAGCCACAGGCAGTGAAACAGGAGCTTTTGATAAAGGAGCCATTACAGTAATGGCGGTAGATAATCTTCCCGGAGAGCTTCCCAGGGATGCATCGGCCGACTTTGGTGAAGCATTAATTGCAAATGTGATCCCAGAATTACTTGGCGAAAGGGATAGTGGCATGGTGGATCGTGCCTCCATTGTTGCCAATGGCGTGCTTACTGACCTTTATGGCTACCTGGAAGACTACCTGGCAGGAAAAGAGTAGTTAATTCAGCAAAGACTGTTCCACCAGGCATTCCACATTTGGGTGCTGCCAGAGATGGGAAGCGGGGAGGTCATTTGAGACTTTGCCTTCAAGGAATTTTCCGGCGATTTCCTTTTTCCCGGGCCCGGAAACCAGCATAATAATTTTTCGTGAGCTCAGGATCTCTTCCATGCCCAGTGTAAGCCCGTATCCGGGTAAGTTTTCCATAGATGCGATCATGGCATGTTGGAGTGATTTTTCACTGAGGGAGGCCACATGAGCCTTAGCCTGAAGTTGCGGGCCTGGTTCATTCAGTGCCAGATGTCCGTTCGCTCCCAATCCCAGGATGCATATATCGATTGGACCCTCTCTTTTTAGCCGGGTACTGATTCTAAGACACTCCTCTTTTGGATCATCGGGATCGGAGTGAAATGAGATGTAGCGATCCGGTGAAATATGGAGCGGCATGAGCAGCTTCTTTTGCAGGAAATATTCACATGATACCGGGTGCATCTCCGGTATTCCGCCCCACTCATCCAGCTTGATGATTCGTAGTAGCTTGAATATTTCTGGTTTTTCCTTTGCCTTTATGGCCAGTTCCTGGTAAAGTCCATCGGGGGATGCTCCCGTTGCCGCGCAGAGCAAAAGCCTGGGCTTTTTCTCTAACTCATCCTTGACCAGGGAGGCGGAAAAGCTGCTCATCTCCTGGAAATCTTTGCAGTATGTGATATTCATCAATCTCTATTTTTCCACAGGTCATAGGGCTTGGCTGCATCGGTTTTGAAGGGTAGCTCCACCTTTTTACCTTTTCCGGCCGATTCGTAAGCCGCAAAGACAATCTCCATTACGGCCCTGCCATCTTCACCTGTTACCAGTGGCTGTTTATCGTTTTTCACACAATCTACAAAGTGTTCCATTTCCTGGGGGAAGCCGTAGTTCCAATTTTCTTCGTACATGGTATAGCTCCAGCCCACCGTGTTTCCCGCTTTCTCTACGGCATAGCCGATCCCCTTGTTGCTGTATGTCTGGATGGAATTTCCCTGGAGCACATCTGCATAGGCCACTCCTTCACTACCGTGGATCTCGGCCCGGTCGTCCATGCCGCCCGGCTTGGTCCAACTCTCTTCGGCCAAGGCGGTGACCCCGTTTTCAAACTCCAGGATAATAATGCTGTTATCCTCACCTTTTGTCTTTTCCATATGAACGGTGGTACTCATTTGGGCATATACCGATTTAACGGGATTCTTGTTATTGATCCAGCGAAAGAACTGGAAGGCATGGCAGCCCATATCCATGGTGACACCACCTCCAGAGCGCTCCACATCCCAGAAATGCGGGGCATGGGGACCGTCGTGTTTTTCCGATTGCTTCAATAAAATTGGCTTTCCCAGGGCGCCTTCATCTAAAAGGCTCTTCAACCTTACATACTTGGGGGTGAAACAGAGTTCTTCGGCATACATAAGTTTCACCCCAGCTGTCTTGCAGGCTTCAATCATTCGGTCCGCTTCAGCCAGATTTAAGCAGAAGGGCTTTTCCACTACGATATGTTTTCCTGCTGCAGCTACCTTCAGTGTGATTTCACAGTGCAGGTGGTTGGGGGCTCCCAGTATCACCATATCAATTTCTTCCATGGCCAGCATGGCATCCAGATCGGTGAAGTGCCCTGGAATATTAAACTTTTCGGCAAATTTACTGGCATGACCCGGGGTGGGTGACATGACTGCCAGGAGTTCTGCGTCCTTGATTTTTTGAAAAGAATCGGCATGAATGGAGGCAATGAATTGAGACCCGATCAATCCTACCCCTACTTTTTTATCCATTTTAGTGCAGTTTTGGGCTTATTTTGTGCATCCGGACAGAGCGCTGCGGCGCCCAGGATGGCAATGTTTTCTGTGTTGGTAAAGCGAACCTGGAAGTTTTCCAGGACCGAGGGGAATGGAATGGAAGAAATGGAGCGCCACATGGCCTCTTCGTAAAGCTTGTGGGCTGCAGCTACCGATCCCCCGATAATCACCAGGGGCGGGTCCACTGCCATAATGATGGTTTTGATGGCATTTCCCAGGTGGGTTCCATAGCTGTCGAAGGCCTTCTGTGCGTTCTGGTCTCCCTTTGAGGCTGCTTGGGCCAGCTCCTCGCCATTTTTTCCGTACTGACGCTGGAAAAATGGTCCCCCGGTGTATTCTTCATAGATTCCGTCCAGGTAGGGCATGGTTCCGAATTCACCTGAGCAGCAATGTGCATCCGGAATCAGCTGACCGTTTTTAACGATTCCCGAACCCATGCCGGTCCCCAGGGTGATGCCCACGAAATCGGGATGGTCTGCATGGGCCCCATATCGGTATTCGCCTATGGCAAAGCAGTTTGAGTCGTTGTCAATATATACCGGCGTGTTGAACTCCTCCTCCAGGATCATTTTCAATTGAATAGCCTTCCAGTTGGGGATGTTCAGGACGTCGTAGACAGCACCACTCTCCCGGTCCACCAATCCGGGGACCCCTACGCCAATTCCGCTTACCTTTTTATCCATCAGCTGCCTCACCAGCTTGATGATGATCCCTACGGCGTCCATGGGATCTTCGGACGATTGATTGAGTTTTTCGGTAAGCTGTTTCTGAAGGATGCCTGCAGAAACTTTCCCGGCGGCCACTTTGGTGCCTCCCAGGTCCACTCCAATAAGGGTTTGATTTTCTTTTTTCATAGAGGCTTATCTCAGTTGAAGTGCCGGGTGTTATCCTTGGCCTTCTTATCTTTCCATCTGTCCATATTTCTCAGACTGATGATTAACCCGATACCTCCAATACCCAGCAGGGCATATCCCAGTGGCCGGATCATGGCCAGCCTGATGGTAAGCATAATGCCAATTACCAGCAGCACCATGCTGACGGCCCACATGGCACGGTAATCACGTGGTTTTTTCTGTTGGTACATGAGTCCTAGTTGTTCTTAAGATTTGTAATGACCTGAAGGGGATCGCTGGCCGAGAAGATGGTATTTCCCACCACAAAAACATCCACACCTGCTTCGATCAGGCTTCCAATATTGGTTTCAGTTACACCGCCATCCACCTGGATCAGAGTATCCGCTCCGGCTTCAGTGATCATCTTCTTTAACTTTCTTATTTTGGCATAGGATTGCTCAATGAATTTTTGTCCCCCGAAACCCGGATTCACAGACATAATCAGCACCATATTCAGGTCCGGTAGTATGTTTTCAAGCAGTGACACATCGGTGTGTGGATTCAGGGAAACAGCCGGTTTCATGCCCAGTTCTTTAATCCGGTGAATGGTGCGATGAAGGTGGGTGCAGGCTTCATAATGCACTGTGAGCCAATCTGCTCCAGCTTCGCGATAGGCCTCCAGATATCGGTCCGGATCCACAATCATCAGGTGGACATCCAGGGTTTTTTTAGCCACTGATTTAATCTGCCTGATCACAGGGAAACCAAAGGTGAGGTTGGGTACAAATACACCATCCATAATATCGAGGTGCAAAAGGTCTGCTTCAGAGCTGTTAAGCATCTCAATTTCGCTCTCCAGGTGGAGAAAGTCGGCAGTTAAAATAGAGGGTGCAATTAAATGGTTGCTCATATTTATTCTCTTTCCCGTAAAAATACATTTTTAAAATTATACGCAACCAATGTAATGTGCCGTTTCTCTTACAATATTAGGTTTTATTACCTTTATTTTTTTTAATGAAAAACGACTCTATGTTCCGACGACAAATATTAACAGGAATTCTCTCTATCTTTCTATTTGCTAGTCTGTTCGGACAGCAGTATACCTTTAGTGGCTATATTGAGGATCAGGCCACAGGTGAGAAGCTTATTGCCGCCACTGTGTACGATCGAGCTTCAGGAAAAGGGACTTCTACCAATGAGTATGGGTTTTTTAGTCTTACCATTCCTTCCGGAGAAGTGCAACTACTGATCTCTTATGTGGGATACAGAACGCATACAGATAGCTTCAATCTTGTTGCTGATCTTAGTATGAACATCTCCCTGGTACCCATGTTGGAGTTGGAGGAGGTGGTGGTTAGCACTAACCGTCCCCGCGATATCGTGGAGGATGTACAGATGAGTGCGCTTCATATTCCCATTAAGGAGATTAAGTCCATTCCCATGTTTATGGGCGAGGCAGATGTGATTAAGACCATCCAGCTTATGCCGGGGGTGCAGTCGGGTACCGAAGGGACAAGTGGCATATATGTGCGGGGTGGCGGACCTGATCAGAACCTTTTTCTGCTGGACGGGGTGCCCATTTATAATGCCAACCACCTCTTCGGTTTCTTCTCGGTTTTTAATCCCGATGCCATTTCCAATATTACCATGACCAAGGGGGGATTTCCGGCCCACTATGGAGGAAGACTTTCCTCGGTGGTGGATATCCGGTTGAAGGAAGGGAATATGAAGGAGTTTCACGGGGCGGGTTCGGTGGGACTGATCGCTTCGAAGCTTACACTCGAGGGACCAATCATCAAGGATAAGACCTCCTTTATCGTTTCGGCCCGGCGTACCTACCTTGATGTGTTGGCCCGGCCCATCATCAAAGCCGTTAACAAACAGAATGGGATCGAAGGACTGACCGGCTACTATTTCTATGACCTGAATGCAAAGATAAATCACAAATTTTCGAATAAGGACAGGGTCTATCTGAGCATATACCACGGGCGCGACAGGCTCTTTATCAACGAGGAGGAGAAGTGGATCGACAACGATACCTCCTACCATCGGAAGTCTGAATCGGGATTGTTCTGGGGGAACTTAACAACAGCGCTGCGTTGGAACCATCTGTATGGGAACAAATTGTTTAGCAATGTTTCTTTGATTTACAGCAACTATAAGTTCGATACCTTTGATGATACCCAGACCCTGGTAAACGGCAAGTACGATGTGGGTTATGCCTATGATTATTTTTCCGGCATTGTGGATTATGGCGGGGTCATCGATTTTGATTACCGGCCGGCCCCCTCCCATACCATACGATTCGGGGGAAAATACCTCTACCACACCTTCTCCCCGGGCATCGAAACTTTGGAGTCCACCGATGACACTCTGAGCCTGCAGTTTAATGCCGACCCCATTTATGCTCATGAGTACTATGTGTATGCGGAGGACAATTTCCAGCTGGGTTCGCGTATCAGGGCCAATATCGGACTGCATTACTCCGGTTTTTTTGTAAAAGATGAATTCTATCACTCTCTCCAGCCCCGTTTTACCGGCAGGCTTCTGATTACCCCCAACTTCTCATTTAAGGCAGCCTTTTCACGAATGGATCAGTATATTCATTTGCTGACCAATGCGACCATTGGATTGCCCACTGATATCTGGGTGCCGGCTACCGACCTTACCAAACCTCAGAGCTCCTACCAGTATGCCGCTGGCCTGGCCTATAATCTTAATGATAGCTGGTATTTCACCCTGGAGGGCTACTATAAGACCATGAACAATCTGATCGATTATGCCGAGGGTTCCAGTTTCTTTGAGTACGGTGTCAACTGGGAGGACAAGATCGAACGGAAAGGGAAGGGCGCTTCCTACGGATTGGAGTTCCTGGCACGGAAGGATGTGGGAAAGCTAAGGGGCTGGGTGGGCTATACCCTCTCCAGGGCAGAGGTGCAATTTGAAAATCTTAACAATGGCGAGATCTACCCCTATACTTACGATCGGCGACATGATATTTCTATTGTAGTGATGTACCGGGTAAGTGACCGCACGGACATTTCAGCCACCTGGGTTTATGGAACGGGCAAGGCCCGAACCCTGGCGGTCTCCCGATATGCCCCCGATAATTATAGTTTTGATGATGGTAACTATAATCATTATGCCACCTATTACTACAACTCTGAAATTGAATATTTCCAGGGCAAGAACTCCTATCGGGAACCGGCCTATCACCGGCTGGACTTTGGGATCAACCGGCACAAGGAAAAGAAGTGGGGGACCCAGACCTGGAGTTTTGGACTCTACAATGCCTACAACAGGCAAAATCCCTTCTATCTCTATTTCGGATATGACAATTATGGCAACCGTGCCCTGAAACAGATGAGCATCTTTATGATGATCCCATCCATTTCTTACTCATTTGAATTTTAAGCACCATGAAAAAGCAAAATAACTTCTTGTCTCTGTTAATCGGGGTGCTTGCTATCCTGGCATCTTCCTGCGAATCGGTCCTCTTTATTGAGTTGGAGGAGTCGGATAAACTGATCGTGATGAACGGAGCTCTTAGCAATGATTCTACAGTGATGGTGCAGGTAAGCCGTACCAGGCATATCCTGGACAATGCGAACATTGCTCCCCTGGAGGATGCGAAGGTAAGTCTTTACAGGGCTGGCTCCCTGCTGGAACAGCTCGACCATATGGGAAATGGCTTTTTTCGAGCCACAGCCTTTCATCCGGCGGTGGGTGAAGAGCTGAGTATTGAAGTGGAGCAGGCGGGATATCCATCGGTGTCGGCACGTTGCGTAGTACCTGAAACCGTTGGTATAGAGGCGGTGGATACCGCCACAATGATCCAGGAATACAGTGAATACAATTATACCTTTACCCAGGAGTCTTTTCAGATGGATGTAAGCCTCATTGATCCACCGGGTGTGGAGAATTACTACCTGCTGAATCTGGAGGTGGACAAATCTTATACTTCCTGGAGGGATACATCCTACCAGTTTATTGATTCGCTATACCACAACGGGGAGTGGCATTATTTTGTGTCCGATACAACTTATGCGCTTAGCGATACCTTTCGTTATAAAGATCAACCCCATATTGGCTCTTCCGATCTGATCGTGGAGTCCATTACCAGTCAGGGCATCCTGTTTTCCGATCAGTTAATCGATGGCAAGGAATACTCGATTCGCGCCTATACCAATCTGCAGTCGGTTCGCTCGGCCGATTCGGCGGTGGTGGATATCCGCCTGAATTCCATATCGGAATCCTATTACAAGTACCTGAAAACACGACAGAAGCACTATGAGACCAAGGAGGATCCATTTGCAGTACCTGTTATCGTCTACACGAATGTGGAGGGAGGTACCGGGTTTTTGGGTGGCTATTCATCAGATGTGCATACTATCACTACCTTTGTGTCAGAGTTTGGTGATGATTACTGGTATTACGAATACGAATACAAATGATTGTTTTTGAAGAAGTGATTGCCGGTCGGACAGGAATTTCTCTGAGGCAGGTGAAAAATACCATTGAATTGCTGGAGGAAGGGGCAAGCATTCCTTTTATCTCTCGCTACCGGAAGGAACACACAGGTAGTCTGGATGAGGTTCAAATTACCGATATCAGGGATGCACTCAATCAGTTGAAGGAGCTTCAGAAGCGACAGGACTATATACTGAAAACCATTGATGAGCAAGAGAAACTGACCCCTTCACTGAGGCGGAAGATTGAGGAGTGTCTGGACCCGGTACAGCTGGAGGATATCTACCTGCCATATAAGCCAAAACGAAAAACCCGGGCTACTGTGGCAAGGGACAGGGGGCTTGAGCCCCTGGCCAAGATCCTGATGAAGCAGCAGGAGATGAATATCCAAAAAGCAGCATTCACATTCCTGAATGAGGAAGTTGAAAGTGAGGAAGATGCCTTACAGGGCGCCCGGGATATCATTGCCGAATGGGTCAATGAGAATGCCAGGTCCAGGAAAACCGTCCGTTACCATTTTGATCGCAGTGCGCAGATCTCTTCAAAAATGGTGAAAGGCAAAGAGGAGGAGGGGGCCAAGTACCGGGATTATTTTGAGTTTGCTGAAGCCCTGAAAAAATGTCCAGGTCACCGGATTCTGGCCATGCGCAGGGGCGAGCATGAAGGCTTTCTGAAAATCGGTATTGATCCTGAGGCTCAAATTGTGACTGATGCCCTGGAGGATCAATGGGTGAAGAGTCCCTACGATGTTGGACAGCAGGTGGCATTGGCCGTAAAGGATGCTTACAAGCGCCTGATGCAGCCTTCCATCGAAAATGAATACAAGGCGCTATATAAGGAGCGGGCCGACCAGGAGGCCATCAAGGTTTTTGCCGATAACCTGAGGCAGTTGCTTCTGGCATCACCGCTGGGACAGAAAAAGGTGTTGGCTCTGGATCCCGGTTTTCGCAGCGGTTGTAAGCTGGTATGCCTGGATGAGCAGGGGAACCTTATTCACAATGAAACAATCTATCCCCACCCGCCCCAATCGGATCGTGCAGGATCCACCCGCAAGGTGAGTTCCCTGGTGCAGCAATACAACATTGAAGCTGTGGCCATTGGCAATGGCACAGCCAGCCGGGAGACCGAGCGTTTTATCAGGATGATACGCTTCCCGCATGATATTGAGGTATACGTAGTCAATGAATCGGGGGCCTCCATATATTCGGCATCTAAAATTGCCCGGGATGAATTTCCCGATTATGATGTAACGGTACGGGGAGCTGTTTCCATAGGCAGGCGTCTGATGGATCCGCTTGCCGAACTGGTGAAGATCGATCCTAAATCCATCGGGGTTGGACAGTACCAGCATGATGTGGACCAGGGAAATCTGAAGAAGAGTCTTGACGAGGTGGTGGAGAGCTGCGTCAACATGGTGGGTGTGAATGTAAACACAGCCAGCATGCATCTGCTTACCTATGTCTCGGGACTGGGTCCGGTGCTGGCGCAGAATGTGGTGGATTACCGGCATGAAGTGGGTGTATTCACTTCCCGGGAGCAGCTGAAGAAAGTGCCCCGCATGGGGGAGAAGGCCTTTGAGCAGTGTGCCGGTTTCTTACGAATTGAAGGGGCCAAAAATCCCCTGGATAATTCGGCAGTGCATCCGGAGAGTTATCATATCGTGGAGCAGATGGCGGCAGACCTGCAGGTGGATCTGACCCAGCTGGTGAACGATGAATCCCTGGCAAAACAAATCGAGCTGGAGCGCTATGTAAAGGGAGGCATCGGCCTCCCCACCCTGAATGATATTCGTGCCGAGCTGGTGAAGCCGGGAAGGGACCCCAGGGAGCAGATCGAAGTCTTTGAGTTTGACCAGACGGTTTATAAAGTGGAGGATCTCATCCCGGGAATGGAGCTTCCCGGAATTGTTACCAATATCACCAAGTTCGGAGCCTTTGTGGATGTGGGTGTAAAGCAGGACGGACTGGTTCATATCTCCCAGCTGGCCGACCGTTTTGTGACGGATCCAAACGACATAGTCAAGATCCACCAGCACGTGAAGGTCAAAGTACTGGAAGTGGATATCTCCCGCAATCGGATCCAGCTATCCATGAAAGGGATTGGGAAATAGCTTTTGTAGTAACTGATTTCGCTTATTAGAACTTGAGCATTTGACATGTATCACATAATTTTCACTAAATTCGGTATCTCAATCCAAAAATCCGGTTTCATGAAAACATTAACACGTGTCGTGCTGACCATACTGGCAGTAATGATGGCACAAGCATGTAAAACAACAATATCAATGGAAGCACCAGTTGCTGAGAAGAAAGCTAAAGAACTGACCATGCATGGTCAGACCCGCATCGATAATTATTACTGGCTCAGAGAGCGTGAGAATCCTGAAGTGATAGCCTACCTGGAAGCAGAGAACTCCTACAGGGAGTCTGTGATGAAGGGAACCGAGCAGTTTCAGAAAGATCTCTTCGAAGAGATTGTAAGCAGAATCAAGCAGGATGATGAGAGTGTTCCCTATAAGGAGAATGGCTATTTCTACTATGTCCGTTATGAAGAAGGCAAGGAGTATCCAATTTTCTGTAGGAAGAAGGAGACCATGGAAGCTGAGGAGGAGATTATGGCCAATGTGAACGAGATGGCCGAAGGCTTTTCATATTACCAGGTGGGAGGGATGAGTGTAAGTCCCGACAACCGTTATGTGGCCATGGGGATCGATACGGTAAGCCGCAGAAAGTACACCATTTATATCAAGGACATGGAGACCGGGAAGATGCTGGGAGACCAGATTCCCCTGACCACTGGTGGGGCCTCCTGGGCCAGCGACAGCAAGACCCTGTTTTATACTCAGAAAGATGATGAGACGCTAAGAAGTAAAGCCATATTCCGGCATGTGATGGGAGCGGAAGCATCGGGCGATGTGAAGGTATACGAGGAGATGGATGAGACCTTTGGTACAACGGTTTATCTTACCAAATCAAAGAAGTTCATGGTGATTGGGTGTTTCAGCACCCTGACTTCCGAGTTTCGTATTCTTCCAGCCGATGATCCTGAAGGAGAATTTAAGGTGTTTCAGCCACGTGAAAGGGGACTGGAATACAATATTTCCCACTATGGAGACCATTTCTATATTATTACCAACCTGGAAGCCATCAACTTCAGGCTCATGAAAACTCCGGTTGACAAGACTGAGAAGGAGAACTGGGAAGAGGTGATCGCACATCGCCCAGATGTTTTCCTTGAGGGTGTGGAGATCTTCAAAAAGTACCTGGTACTGGATGAACGGAAAGAAGGTCTGACCAGACTGCGTGTAATCCCCTGGGATGGCAGTCAGGAACACTATATCGATATGGGCGAAGAGGTGTATACGGCCTCCATCTCCGTCAATCCCGAATTTGACAGTGAGCTGCTCAGGTACCGTTATTCTTCACTGACCACTCCCAATACGACCCTTGATTACCATATGACACAGCAGGAGAAGACTGTATTGAAGCAGGATGAGGTTTTGGGAGGCAGCTTTGATCCGGCCAATTATGAGGCTAAACGAATCTATGCCACAGCTGATGATGGAAAGCAAATTCCCATGAGTATTGTGTACCGGAAAGGGATGAAGCTGGATGGAAGTAACCCGACCCTTTTATATGGATATGGATCCTATGGGTACACTATGGACCCGGAATTTCGTTCCACCCGACTTACTTTGCTGGACAGGGGATTTGTGTATGCCATTGCCCATATCCGTGGCAGCCAGGTCAATGGCCGGCCCTGGTATGAGGATGGCAAGCTCCTGAAGAAGAAGAATACCTTTACCGACTTTAATGATTGTGCCGAGCAGTTGATTAAGGATAAATATACCAGTGCGGACCATCTCTATGCCATGGGCGGCAGTGCAGGTGGACTGCTGATGGGTGCAATTATCAATCTGCAGCCTGAGCTCTATCATGGGGTGATTGCAGCAGTTCCCTTTGTGGATGTGGTAACCACCATGCTGGATGAGGATATTCCGCTGACCACCAGTGAATATGATGAGTGGGGAAATCCAAACGAGAAAGAGTACTATGACTATATGCTCAGCTATTCACCCTACGATCAGGTGGAGGCTAAAGATTATCCCAATTTGTTGGTGACCACTGGTTTGCATGACAGCCAGGTGCAGTACTGGGAGCCGGCCAAATGGGTGGCCAAATTAAGGGAGATGAAGACGGATGACAATCTGTTGCTTTTGTATTGCAATATGGAAACCGGTCACGGAGGAGCATCCGGAAGGTTTGAGCAGTACAAGGAGACCGCCATGGAGTATGCCTTCCTTTTCAGCCTGGAGGGGATAGTGGAGTAGTTATTTAGCTAAGAGAAGGAATATATGTTGCCATATACAAGCAAAATTCAGTACCGGGTTCTTTATGCGGATACCGATATGATGGGGGTGGTCTATTACGGGAATTACGGGAAGCTTTTCGAGATTGGCCGTACGGAGATGATCCGGGAGATGGGGATGCCCTATCTTGAACTGGAGAAGAAGGGAATCATCATGCCAGTCTATTCGCTGGAGTCAAGATACATGAATGTCCTGCGCTATGATGAGCTGATTACCATTGAGACCACGGTGAAGACACTGCCAGCAGCCCGCATGGAGTTTTTCCATAAGATTTATAATGAAGATGGAACCCTGGCCCATGAGGCCAAGGTGGTGCTGGTTTTTCTGGATATGAAGAGCAACAGGCCCGTAAGGGCACCTGAACAGCTGCTGAATATTATGCAGGATTAATCTTTCTGCAGGGTGAGTAATGTAATTTCCGGACGTATTCCCACCCGGCCGGGAAATCCTGTATAGCCCAGGCCTCTGTTGACATAGAGCTGCTGACCATTTTCCCCGTAGAGTCCGGCCCAGTGCTTGTAGGTCCATTGTGATGGGCTCCATCTGAATTTCCCGATCTCAATACCAAACTGCATGCCATGGGTATGCCCGGAGAGAGTCAGGGCAATATCTTTTTTAGCACGTACCTGTAGATCCCAGTGGGAGGGGTCGTGTGACAACAGAATTTTTACATGCTCTGGATTCACGCCGGACATGGCCTTTTGGAGCTCTCCATGTTGTGGAAAGGGAGGTTTCCCCCAGTTCTCCACCCCAGTGATCTCCAGGGAAGCGCCATTCAGGGAGATGTCGGAGAACTGAACGATCCGGAGTCCGTCGAAGGACTCTGGAAGGGCCTTTATTTTTATGGTTTCACGAAAGACTTTCAGATTGGTACGCCCGCTGATCATGCCCATTCCAAAGGCAATAAAAGTAAGAAGCCCAAGTAAAAGTCCCGGCAGCAGAAACCACTTTCTCAGGCTTCCTGCATCAAAACGAAACAAAGCTGAAATAAGGGAGGCCAGGTCGCCCATCAACTGGGAGGCATTAAAGAGAAGCTTGGGAACATAGAGCATCAGGAAGATTCCCATAGTCAACAGGGTCATCCCCCAGTAGATGTAGTAGAAAAGTGGGTTTCCATCTATTCCGAAAGAAAAGAGATACTCAATGCCCCGGAGGGCATAAAGGTCCATCCCGAGCATAAAGAGCACAAAGAGGGCGATAATGACAAGTGGTCTCACAGGGTACAAATAAACAAGAGATATGCTTTACATAGTGTGAAAGGATTGTAAATTTAGGATGATGAAAACCACACGCCCCCAATTCGAACAATTTTGGCTAATGCTGGCCATTCAGATTATTTTTCTCTCTTATACTTATGCGCAGGACCCATCGGGTGACCAGGATTTTCTGGTAGCACCTCTTCCGGAGTTGCTAAAAAGTGAAGAAGGCATACTTATTGAGTCCTCTGAACAATGGGAGGAAATCCGCAGAGCTGAGATTCTGGAACTTTTCAGGGAGCATGTATATGGAAGAGTACCCGAATCAAATGTTCGCGTTAATCATCGGCTTGTCTATGAAGACCGTGAGGCACTTGGAGGGAGTGCCATTCAGAAGGAGGTAGTCTTGCAGGTATGTAAGGGAGAGGATACCCTGGAGATGAGCCTGCTGATCTTTCTTCCTTCCGATCAGGTGGAGCCGGTGCCTTTGTTCGTGGGATTAAATTTCTATGGGAACCAGAGCATTCACGCTGATCCTAATATCAGCCTTACAGATAGCTGGGTGAGCAACAACAAGGATTTTGGAATCACTGAAAATAGGGCCACCGCTGCATCCCGGGGAGTGAGAGCGAGCCGTTGGCCGGTGGAACTGATCCTCTCCAGGGGCTATGGACTGGCCACCATGTATTACGGGGATATTGATCCTGATTTTGATGATGGGTTTAAGGATGGAATCCATGGCCTTTTGGATCCGGAAGAACCCGGCCGGGATTCTGCCTCATGGGGATCCATATCAGCCTGGGCGTGGGGACTCTCAAGGGCCATGGATTATTTTGAAAAGGATATTGAAATTGACCAGAAGCGTGTGGCGGTAATGGGCCATTCCAGACTGGGTAAGACCTCCCTTTGGGCCGGGGCGAAGGATAAACGTTTTGCCCTGGTGATTTCTAACAATTCCGGGTGTGGGGGAGCGGCCCTTTCGAGAAGACCATATGGGGAGCGGGTGAGCAAGATCAATACTGTTTTTCCCCACTGGTTTGCAAAGCGCTTTCATGAGTACAACGATAATGAAGGTGCACTGCCTGTGGACCAGCATATGCTTATGGCACTGGTGGCCCCCCGGCCCCTCTATGTTGCAAGTGCCCGGGAGGACAACTGGGCCGATCAGCCTGGGGAATATCTTTCGCTTGTATACGGAAGTGAGGCTTATAAATTATACGACAAGAATATACATCTTGATAAGAAGATGCCGGGAGTGGACCAGCCGGTGAGCAGTGGCAAGTTGGGATATCATATGCGAAGCGGGAAACATGATGTGACTCGCTTCGATTGGGAGCAGTATCTGGATTTTGCAGACAGGCACCTGTTATCTGCTAAAAGCAGGACCTTTGCTTACCCGGTGAGCAAGGAGTGGATCGAGGAAACCTTGTTCGCAAGCAGTCCCAGGCTGATCCTGATGCCCAGGGTGGAGTATACTATTTGGAACAAGCTGGATTCGGGCGATACTTTGATTGCAATGGGACTGGAGCTGCTACGTCACAATGCAGAATCAATGCTGGAAATGGAAGCCCTGACCAGGATTCAGACAGGAAGAAGGCTGCTGGGAGTTTCAAGGGAGGCCATTCGCAGGCTTACAACACTCGCGTTAATATACAGGCTCGAAAGAGAACATCCTTTCCTGGATCGGCTGGAGCTGGAGCTGAAGGCCGTATGTTCTTTCAGTGACTGGAATCCTTCCCATTTCCTGGATGTGGGGGAGATGGCTGCCGGTGTGGCTTTTGCCCTGGATTGGGCCGGTGAATGGATTTCCCCGGAAGTGGAGCAAGAAGCGCGCTATGCCCTGATAAACAAAGCGCTGAAGCCAGCTCTCCTGGCTTCAAACAATCATACCTGGATAAATGCACAGCACAACTGGAACCTGGTTTGTCATGGCGGACTCTCGCTGGCGGCACTGACTGTGTTTGAGGATGAACCGGAGCTGGCTACAGCCATTCTTCGACAGGCCGTTGAGAAGATTCCTCTTGCCCTGAAACCTTATGCCCCGGAAGGTATCTATCCGGAAGGTTCTTCTTACTGGTTCTATGCAAGCACCTACCTGAGCTTAACTATATCGGCCTTTGAATCTGCTCTGGGCACAGATTTCGGTTTTTCATTAGCTCCCGGAGTTTTGGAGAGTGCTATATACAGCCAGGTACTGGCAGGCCCATCTGGTGAATATTTTGATTTTTTTGATTCCAGTCTGGAAGGCTTTTTTAGCCTTACCCATTTCGGACTGCTTTCCTGGTTCGCCCGCAGATCGGGTTCAGGAATGGATTGGAATTCACTGGCTGAGCTTTTGGAGAAGAAACTGGGTGAACAGGACAGTGGACCGGGACCGCGGTTCTATGCGGCACATTTTCTGAATCTGGCCCTTCTGTCCGGAGGAGAGAAGGAGGAGTTTATCTGGCCCGAAACCTGGTCCGGAAGAGGTGAAGAGCCCGTGGTGATCCTCAGGGACAGCAAGAACAATAAGGATGCCTTTTTCCTGGCTGCCAAGGGGGGCAGGGCGGCCGACAATCATGGCAACATGGATGCCGGCTCATTCGTATTTGAAAAGGATGGGGTGCGCTGGTCTGTAGATCCCGGGAACCAGGGCTACCATGTACTGGAGCAGGTCCTGGGCGGGGAACTGTGGAACGCTGCCCAGGATTCCCGCAGATGGGATCTGCTGACCAAGAATAATTTTGGGCACAGTGTTCTGAGCATAAATGGAGAGAAATTCCTGGTAGATGGTCGCGCAGAACTGGTTCGTCGGGATAGCCGAAGCCTTCAGCCCGAGTATACCTTCGATCTTTCAGCCCTCTACGGTGAGAATTTGGAAAAGGCGCATCGAACCTTCAAGAGGGTTTCTAAAAGCTGCCTGGGAATTACCGACAGGGTGAGCTTCTCAGCGCTGACTGAATTACTGACCTGGCAAATGATGACACAGGCAGAAGTGGACGTAGACGGGAACCTGCTTATATTGCAACAGGATGGTAAAACACTTTATCTCCGGATCGAAGACCAGCTACCCTTTGAAGTTAAGGTGGTCGCTCTTTCACCGCCGCCACTTCCCTACGATAAGGACCTGGAGGGATTAAAACGACTGGAGATTCACTGGAAAAGAGCTGATTTTCCTGGTTCTTCGGCGGTACTGAACATTGAACTTGATTCAGAAAAGTGAGAAAGAAATATATTTGCCGACCTATCTTGATCCTTTTATCTTTTGGTCTCATATTGCTGAGGGCTTGTGGCCTGGAACCCGCAAGCGAGAAACCTAATTTTGTCTGGATCATCTCCGAGGACAACTCCACCCACTATATGGAGCTGTTCGATCCAGATGGCATTGCCACTCCGAATATCGAAAAGATGGCCCAGGATGGCATTCTTTTTACCCGGGCCTTTTCCAATGCACCGGTATGCAGCGTGGCCCGCTCCACCCTGATCTCTTCCTGTTATGCCCCGAGAACTGGGACCCAGTTTCACAGGCGCTCAGAGCTGGTTCCCATGCCTCCGGATACTAAGATGTTTCCGGCCTATTTGAGAGAGGCAGGCTATTATACTACCAACAATAGTAAGGAGGATTACAACTACATTAAGGGTGAGGATGTGTGGGATGAATCATCCACGGTGGCTGACTGGGGCAAGAGGGCTTACTCGAAAGTACTTTTGTATTTTATTTTGGCGATCATGGGGGTGTATTGCCTGGCAGCAAGGCTTATGTTTATGAGACCGGCCTGCATGTTCCCCTGGTGGTCAGGATTCCTGAGAACTTCAGGCATCTGGTGAATCTGAAACGGGGGGAAGCCACTGATGGATTCGTAAGTTTTGTTGATTTTGGACCCACCCTGCTGGAGCTGGCCGGGGTGGAGATTCCGGAGATGGTTGACGGTTCGCCTTTCCTGGGTAAAGACTTTTCGGAAGAGAAGATCAAGAAGCAGGAGCTTAGCTATGGCTATGCCGATCGCTTTGATGAGAAGTATGATATGGTCCGCACCCTGAGAAAAGGAGATCTTAAATATATGCGAAGCTACCAGCCTTTTAACGTGGATGGACTACAGAATAACTAC
>JAOZQY010000018.1 GCA_029931975.1 Bacteroidales bacterium
AGTAAAATCACTAAAACCTTACTCTTTTCAGACTTGTTGGTCGGGGTGAGAAGACTCGAACTTCCGACCCCATGTCCCCCAGACATGTGCGCTAGCCAACTGCGCCACACCCCGATCAATTGTGCGTGCAAAATTAGCAATTCATTTGAGATTCTCAAACACTATGCAACAAATTGCAAGGGAAGTTTTTCCTGTCATCCCGTCATCATATGGAGACTTCATCAACGAGTTGACTGTAAGTTTGTCCGGGATTGGGATGAAAGGCATGGGAATATCAATTTGGTACTGTATTTGAAGAGGGGAGCATGAAATTTTGTAATTGGAGAGGTCTTTATACGACCAAAGGATAGAAAACTAAAAATCAATATATAATAATGGATTTATTTAAACCTATGGGAGGTACATCTGAGGAGCCTGCCAGCGAGAAAAAGAAACTTGAAGTATCGGAACATGTCAAATGCCTGATCCTGGGCTCGGGGCCTGCCGGATATACAGCGGCCATTTATGCGGCGCGTGCCAATCTGAATCCTGTGATGTACACAGGCATGCAAATGGGTGGACAGCTGACTACCACCACCGAGATTGATAATTTTCCCGGCTACCCGGAAGGAACCGATGGTACTGCCATGATGGAGGACCTGAAGAAACAGGCAGAGCGTTTTGGAACCCAGGTGCGTTTTGGAATGGCCACCGGGGTGGATTTTTCAGGCAAAGTAAAGCAGGTGGTTATTGATGAAAATATCCTGATAGAGGCCGATAGCGTGATTCTTGCTACCGGTGCCACTGCAAAGTACCTGGGACTGGAGTCGGAGGAGAAGTTCAAGGGTTATGGTGTTTCAGCCTGTGCAACCTGTGATGGCTTCTTCTATAAGGATAAGGTTGTGGCCGTTGTGGGTGGTGGCGATACTGCTGCTGAGGAGGCCACCTATCTTGCAGGTATCTGCAAGAAGGTATACCTGATCGTTCGCAGGGATGAGCTGCGTGCCTCCAAGGCCATGCAGAAGCGGGTTTTGAATACAGAGAATATTGAAGTGCTCTGGAAACATCAGACCAAAGAGGTGACAGGTGATCAGGCGGTGACCGGTTTGGAGTTGTATAAAAATAAGGGGGAAGAAGGAGAGGAGATTGTAAAGAAAGAGATTGACGGCTTCTTCCTGGCCATCGGCCACACTCCCAACTCAGATATTTTTAAGGAGTATTTGGATACTGACGAGGTTGGTTATGTACAAACCATTCCCGGATCTGCCAGAACAAATAATCCCGGAGTATTTGCCTGTGGTGATCTGCAGGACAATACCTACCGGCAGGCGGTGACTGCAGCTGGAACGGGCTGCATGGCCGCCCTGGATGCAGAAAGGTATTTAGGCGAATTGGAGTAAATTGCCGTTGGGATAAAAAAAATGGGGGCCGCAAAGCCCCCATTTTTTGTTAGTTGTTATTGCTTAGTACACGTTTTATACGCGTAATGCACTAATATCAGAGAAGGTATCAGATTTATACTCTCCTGCTTCCAGTTTAGCCCTACACTCGGTAAAGGCCTGGATGGTCTCATGCACATCGTCCAGGGTGTGCATGGAGGTGGGAATCAATCGAAGCAGAATATCACCTTTTGGCACCACCGGGTAGATCACCATGGAGCAGAAGATGCTGTAATTCTCCCTCAGGTCCAGGATCAGGTTGGTGGCCTCGATAATTCCTCCGTTCATATAGACGGGGGTTACGGGCGATTGGGTGGCACCGATATTAAATCCGGCATCTTTCAGACCTGTTTGCAGGGCAGTGACCACATTCCAGAGGTTTTCCCGAATTCCAGGCATGGACTTCAGCATCTCCAGTCTTTTTAATGCACCAATAACCATGGGCATGGGAAGCGATTTGGCATAGGTCTGTGAACGCATATTGTAACGCAGGTAGTCTACCACATCGGGATTACTGGCAACAAAGCCACCGATACCGGCCATGGACTTGGCAAATGTGGAGAAGTAAAGGTCAATTTTATCCTGAACACCATAGTGTTCGCCGGTACCCATTCCTGTGGCACCCATTGTTCCAAAGCCGTGGGCATCGTCCACCAGCAGCCTGAAATTGAACTTATCTTTCAGGGCGCAGATATCTTTCAGGTTTCCCAGGTCGCCTGCCATACCGAAAACACCTTCTGAAATAACCAGAACACCACCACCCTGCTGATCGGCACGCTTTACCGCACGCTCCAGCTGCTTCTCCAGGTTCTCCATGTTATTGTGGGGGAACACATATCTTTTGGCCAGTGACATCCGCATTCCATCCAGAATACAGGCGTGCGACTCGGAGTCATACACGATCACATCGTTCCTTGTGGTTACGGCGTCAATGATTGAGGCCATGCCCTGGTAGCCATAATTTAGCAGGAAAGCATCTTCTTTCTGAACAAAGGAGGCAAGCTCACGCTCAAGCTCTTCATGTTTGCGGGTCTGACCCGACATCATTCTGGCACCCATGGGGTAGGCCATTCCATATTCGGCTGCAGCAGCAGCGTCTGTTTTTCTTACTTCGGGATGGTTTGCAAGACCGAGGTAGTTATTCAGGCTCCATGTCAACACCTCTTTTCCACGAAATTTCATGTGCGCTGAAATTTCGCCTTCCAGTTTGGGGAAGGCAAAGTAGCCATGTCCCGCTTTCTGATATTGACCAATGGGGCCCCTGTTCTTGGTAATTCTTTCAAAAATATCCACAGATTTAAGTTTTAAGGATTAGACTGCAAATTTAGTTTTTTTTTCATTGGGATGATATTAAAGCAGCTGAACACATTAACTGTTTAGAAAAATATGCCTTCGTAGCGCAATATATACGGTATGATTTTTGTTAAAAGCTTAGTAGATATTTTTGCTCAACTCTTTTATTATTAACACAATAATTGTAATTTTGCGCAATGTTAAAAAACAGGATTGTTTTTGGTGTACTGTTTGCAGCAGCTGCAGTACTCATGAGTGGATGTGGAGAGTATGAGAAGTTGCTGAAAAGCAGGGACTTCCAAAAGAAGTACGAAATGGCAGTGAAGCTGTTCGAAGAGGGTGAGTTTGTTAAGTCAGGAACCCTGTTCGATCAGGTTTCCAATATCTACAGGGGCACAACCAGGGCTGATACGGTCAAATATTACCAGGCAAAGAGCTATTATGGTCAGCGGGACTATATGATGGCAGGCTATTATTTCAGTGAACTTTCAGCCACATATGCCAACAGTGTTTTCCTGGAGGAATCTGATTTTATGACCGGTTATTGTTTCTATAAGCAATCGCCACGTGCCGAACTGGATCAGCAAACTACCTATAAGGCCATTACTGCCATGCAGATGTTTATGGTCAAGTATCCAACTTCCGAGCGAGTCTCTGAATGTCAAGCGATTATCGTTGAGATGAGCGATAAGCTTGTGGAAAAATCCTTTATCAGTGCCAGACTCTATTACGACCTGGGGTATTATAAATCGGCCATTCTTGCACTACGCAACAGCCTGATCGAATACCCTGAGACCCAATACAGGGAGGAGCTCATGTTCCTGATCCTTAAATCTTCTTATCTGCTGGCTGACGGCAGTGTTCCCAGCAAACAAAGGGAACGTTTTCAGGCTACGGTGGATGAATATTACAGTTTTATTGGAGAATTCCCGGAGGGACCCCATGCCAGGGAGGCCAAACGGATGTATGAATCTTCAAATAAGTATCTAGAAAATCACAATAAGCAATCATAATCGATGGATTACAAAAAAACAAAGGCGCCACTGAGTACAGTGACCAGGAATTTGAATGACCTGGACGGAGAAACCAATAACATTTATGAAACTGTGATGGTAGCCTCCAAAAGGGCCAACCAGATCAGCGTGGAGATGAAGTTGGAACTTAACAGGAAACTGGAAGAGTTTGCCTCTTATACCGACAACCTGGAGGAAGTCTTCGAGAATCCCGAGCAGATCGAAATTTCCAAGTTTTTTGAAAGGTTGCCAAAACCTTCTCTGATTTCATTGCAGGAGTTAACAGAAGACCAGATATATTTCAGGATCAACGAAACACCTGCACTCGAAGAACAGTAGTCCTAAAACCTTCCTAATGGAACTCACAGGCTTACGTGTTATTCTCGGTGTTACCGGGAGCATTGCTGCCTATAAGGCGGTCTCTTTACTCAGGCTTCTTGTCAAAGAAGGGGCCAGGGTACAGGTGATTATGACCCCTTCAGCAAAGGAGTTTGTTGGGCCTGTTACCTTTTCTGCACTATCCGGGTTGCCTGTATTGTCCGATTTTTTTAGTTCCGAGGGGGGTGACTGGAACAGCCATGTGGAAATGGGAGTCTCGGCCGATCTGATGCTTGTAGCCCCTGTAACAGCTAGCACCCTGGGTAAGATGGCCAATGGCATAGCAGATAACCTGCTGGTTGCCACCTACCTTGCTGCCCGTTGCCCGGTACTGGTGGCGCCTGCCATGGATATGGATATGTATCAACATCCATCTACCCAACATAATCTTGAGATACTGAAGGGATATGGCAATATGATTGTTGAGCCCGGAAAGGGTGAGCTTGCCAGTGGACTGGAAGGGCCTGGAAGGATGGAAGAACCGGAAGAAATCATCAATTTTATCAGGCAGATCGAATTGCGGCCTTCAAAAAAAAAACTTCTGAATAAGCAGGTCCTGGTAAGCGCAGGACCCACACACGAAAATATCGATCCCGTTCGTTTTATTGGAAACCACTCCTCCGGGAAGATGGGTTTTGCCATTGCAGAAGCTTTTGCGGCCGAAGGAGCAAAGGTATTCCTGGTGAGCGGACCCGTATCGCTGGAAACCCATGCTGAGGGGATTGAGGTGATAAGGGTCATTTCGGCCGCTGAGATGTTTGAGCGTTGCAGCGGGTTGATAGAGCAGATGGATATTGCTGTTTTTAATGCGGCTGTCTCGGATTTTACTCCTGTTTCTACCTCCGGTAAAAAAATAAAAAGGGGAGATGATGAGTGGAGCATCCGGCTGAAACCAACCAAAGATATTGCTGCTGAGATGGGAAGGCGGAAGACCAAAGGTCAGCTTCTGATTGGTTTTGCACTTGAGACCGACAATGAGCTGGAACATGCTCGTAAGAAACTGGAGAAGAAAAACCTGGACCTGATTGTGTTGAACTCCATGCAGGACAAAGGTGCGGGATTTGGAAGCGATACTAACAGAGTGATCATGATCGACCGGCAGGGAAATACAGAAAAGTTTGAATTGAAATCCAAAGCACAGGTAGCTATTGATCTGGTGCAGCGGGTGATAAAAATGGAAGAAGATGCGTAAGACCGGACTATTGTTGCTTATTGTTCTGTTCACTGTGAAACTTCAGAGTCAGGAGCTCAGGTGCAATGTTCAGGTGGTGAGTCAGCAAATCCAGGGTACCAATAAACAGGTTTTTGAGACCCTTCAAAACAGTATTTATGAATTCATGAACAACAGGGTGTGGACCAATCATGTATATACCATGGAGGAGCGCATAGAATGTAACCTGATGATCAATATCACCAAGCAGTTATCGGCCGATGAATTTGAAGGTACACTCACCGTACAGGCCCGAAGACCGGTATTCAATACCAACTATAATACAGTCACCCTGAATTTCGTGGATAATGCTATTCGCTTTCGATATGTGGAATTTGCACCACTGGAGTTTGATCTTAATTCTCATATATCCAATCTGACTTCCATCCTTTCCTTTTATGCCTACTATATTCTGGGACTCGATTATGATACCTTTGCCCTGAAGGGAGGCAGTGAATATTTTTCAAATGCTGAAAGAATTGTTCTGAATGCCCAAAATGCAGCCGAACCCGGATGGAAACCCATGGATGATATTGCCCATAAAAATCGCTACTGGTTGGTTAAGGATATGATCGATACAGATTATGAGAAGCTCCGGGAGTTTAACTACAGATACCACAGGCTCGGTCTTGATGTAATGGATGAGAAGATAGCCGAGGGCAGGGCTGAGATCACAAATAGTCTGGAGTTGCTACAGGAGGTGTACAGGAAAAGGCCAGATCCTTATATGTACCTGATGAGCATGGTCTTTAATGCCAAGGTGGATGAGCTGGTGAATGTTTATACCGAATCCTATCCCGAAGAGCGAAACCGGGCCCATACCATATTATCAGAGGTGGATAAACCCAATGCCACCAAATATAAGGCTATCCTGGAATCAACTTTTTAGGCAGCGCAAATGATTCAATCCCTCTATATCAGGAACTACCTGCTGATTGATCACCTGGAACTGGATTTTTCAGGTGGTTTTATTACCATTACCGGGGAGACCGGTGCAGGGAAGTCCATATTAATGGGGGCGCTTTCACTGATCCTGGGTCAGCGTGTGGATACCTCTATATTGAAGCTGAAGGATGCCAAATGCATTGTGGAGGGAACTTTTCTTCCAGGCGAGCATGTCAGGAAGGTCTTGGAATCAAATGATCTTGATTTTGAAGAGCCCATGACCATTCGCAGGGAGATATCTCCAGGGGGGAAGTCCCGTGCTTTTATCAATGATACTCCGGTAAACCTCCCGCTTTTAAAGGAGGTGGGCAAGCTGCTGGTGGATATTCATTCACAGCATCAGAACCTGAGACTGAATGACCACCTCTACCAAATGGAAGTGATCACTCATATGGCCGGGGTCGAAAGCTCGCTAAGATCTTACCAGGAGAGTTATCATGACTATATAGAGATTACAAAGGAGTTGGAGCGGCTTGTAAAAGAGACTTCAGCTATGAAGGAGGAACTGGAATATATGGAGTTTCAGTATAAGGAACTTGAGGCGGCTCATCTTGTGGAGGGTGAGATGGAGGAGCTGGAAGCCGATTTGCAAAGAGCCGAACATGCAGAGGAGATTCGTGATGCACTCTTTGAAACGGCCGGTCATCTTTCAGCTGAAACCAACGGTATCCTTGACCAGTTACGTGCCTCGCTTTTGCAACTACAAAATATTTCTCGACTCTATACCCCCTCTAAGGAAATGGCAAGCCGGATGGATTCTGCCTATATTGAATTGAAGGATATTGCCTCGGAGCTTGAAAATGAGGTGCTTAAAACGAGATTGGAGCCGGGTGAACTTGAACAACTGAGGGATCGAATGGATCTTTTATTCGGACTGATGCAAAAGCACAGGGTAAGGGAGCCTGAGCAGCTTATAGAGCTGCAGAAGCAACTTAGTGAAAAGATTGAGACCCTTACATTTTCAGATGAGAAGATTGGGAAACTGGAGAGCAAACGTTCCGCTTTACAGCAAGCGCTTGATCAACAGGCCGCTGTCCTACACAAGAAGCGTGGGTTAGCTGCCGGGAAAATGGAACTCAGGATTGAGGAGCAATTGAAGCAGCTGGGAATTCCCAATGCAAGGTTCCGTGTGGAACTGGAGAAGACCGGGACTTATGATGTCAATGGATCGGACCAGGTTAGGTTTCTCTTTTCTGCCAATAAGCAATTAGCTCAGGAGGAAATCTCAAAAGTGGCTTCGGGTGGGGAGATTTCCAGGCTGATGCTCTGTATCAAGTCCATGGTTTCGGACAGACAAGGAATGCCCACGCTAATTTTTGATGAGATTGATGCCGGAGTAAGCGGGGAGATTGCCCATAAGGTAGGTGGGATCATGGATAAGCTGGCGGAAGGCCGCCAGGTAATGGCCATCACGCATCTTCCTCAGGTAGCATCCAGGGGAGCCGATCACTTTGTTGTTTATAAAGAAGATACCAGTGATGCCAGTTATACACGGATTCGAAAACTACAAGAAGATGAGCGTGTTACTGAAATTGCCAGGATGCTCTCCGGGGAACATGTTACTGAGGCTGCACTTTCCAATGCACGTGTATTGCTACGATATTAGAATCCATCGCACAATCTTAGTGTTTATTTGTTAATAGGGCAGTAAATCAACAATTCAAATTAATATACCATGGCTTATAATTTACTTAAGGGGAAAAAGGGAATTATTTTCGGAGCCCTGAACGAACAATCCATCGCCTGGAAAGTGGCTGAAAAAGCTTATGAAGAGGGTGCGGAGATAGTGCTTACCAATGCACCTATTGCATTGAGAATGGGAACCATTAACGAACTGGCCAAGAAGATCAAAGCAAAGGTGATCGCAGCAGATGCTACCAGCCTGGAGGATCTTGAGAACCTGTTCAAAGAATCCATGGAGATCCTGGACGGAAGGGTCGACTTTGTGCTTCACTCCATAGGTATGTCGCCCAATGTAAGAAAGGGCCTGGATTACGATGAACTGAATTATGGTTATTATCATAAAACCCTGGATATTTCTGCCTTTTCTCTTCACAAGGTGCTGAGCACTGCGCGAAAAATGGATGCCATTAATGAATGGGGCTCGGTGGTAGCGCTATCCTATGTGGCAGCACAGCGAACCTTTGCAGGCTACAACGATATGGCCGATGCCAAGGCAATCCTTGAATCCATCGCACGTAGTTTTGGATATATGTATGGTCGCTCCAGGCGGATCCGTATCAATACGGTATCGCAATCTCCAACGCAAACAACAGCAGGTAGCGGCGTTAGCGGCTTCGATAAATTGGAGGATTTTTCTGAAAGAATGTCTCCCCTGGGAAATGCCACAGCCGCCGATTGTGCCGATTACTGTATTACACTTTTCTCTGACCTTACCAGGAAAGTAACTATGCAGAATCTGTTTCACGATGGAGGATTCTCCAGTATGGGAATGAGTTACAGAGCCATTGAACAGTACGAGAAGAGCTTTAAGATTTGCCCTGAATAGCAGGACTCTCAACTTACGACCTTTCTGCTTTTTAACTATATTGCGATTAAAATCGCAATATAATGGGCGCAATCATAATAGCCAGCTACTTTCTTATCCCGGCTTTTCTTCTCTACTACAGTACTCAGTTCTCCATTATTAATAAGATAGGGATCGTGGTTTTCTGTTATGGAATTGGCCTGGTGATGGGAAATATCCAGATTATTCCTGAATCCATCTCTGCCACACAGGGCGATGTGATGGGAGTGACCATCCTGCTGGGAATTCCGCTGGTACTTTTCTCTGAAAACGTGGTCAAGTGGGCAAAAATGGCCAAAACCACCTTTATCTCCCTTTTATTGGGAGTGGTTTCCGTGGTAGTGTTGGTTTTAATAGGATACTTTATATTCAGGAATACCATTCCCGAAATTTGGAAGATCTCCGGGATGATGATTGGTGTCTATACAGGAGGAACACCCAACCTGGCGGCCATTGCACGTGCACTGGCTGTTGATGAGGAACTATATATATTGACCCATTCGGCGGAGCTGGTAATTGGGGCATTGATCCTGCTCTTTCTGATTACAGGAGCCAAACCTCTCTTTGGTACAATCCTCAGACCATATAAAGAAGGGGGAAAGAGTAAAGCTCACCCCAAACTGAATGTGGCTGATTTTGAAAGCTATGAAGGTTTCTTTAAAAGGAAAAATTTTACAGGTATTCTGAAGGCTTTTGGTGTGGCCCTGGCGATTTTCGGGATCGGTTATGGGACCACCTTTCTATTTAATGGGGATGCCAAAGACACCGCTGCCGTATTAACCGTAACCACTCTGGGGATCGGTGCTTCATTGATTCCGGGCGTCAACCGGATTAAAAGCTCCTTCCAGTTGGGAATGTATTTTATATATGTCTTCTGCATTATTGTGGCCTCAAAAGCTGATCTGCTGGCACTTTTCAACGTGGATAATATTAACCTGATGGGGAACCTGCTGCTCTATATTGCGCTGGTGATTGTGGGATCCCTGATTTTACATGCCCTTCTTTCCTGGATATTCAGAATCAATGTGGATGATTATATTATTACCTCCACGGCACTTTCCAACTCTCCGCCCTTTGTACCTGTTGTGGCTGCTGCCATTCGCAATAAAGAGGTGGTGATTCCGGGAATGATTATTGGGGTTATCGGGTATGCCATTGGAAACTACCTGGGAGTGGCCATTGCTTATCTTCTGAAATAATTTTACTATATAACATTCAGTCAGCCGCCTACAATTTAACTATCTTCGCGGTATGAGACTGGTATTAAAAAATATTGGGAGTTTATTGCTCACCGAACATGAACCCACACCCTGGGTTGCAGGTGAAGAGATGGCCTCAGTTGAGCTTATATCCAATGCATGGCTGGTCATTGAAAATGAAAACATCGCTTGTTTTGGTGAGGGGGAGGTGATTCCTTTCCCCGATGATGAGGTTTTGGATTGTCAGGGAGGGATGGTGATGCCTGCCTTCTGTGACTCACATACCCACCTGGTTTATGCCGGAAGCAGGGAACAGGAATATGAAGATAAGATCAGGGGACTGAGCTATGAGCAGATCGCGAAACGGGGTGGGGGCATCCTTAATTCAGCAAAGCTATTATCAGAGACTTCTGAAGATGAGTTGTTTGAGCAATCTCTTCCCCGGGCCATGGATATTATCCGTATGGGGACCGGGGCGGTGGAGATAAAGAGCGGATACGGACTCAATACCGCAGACGAACTGAAGATGTTACGGGTAATTAAAAGGCTTGACGGGGCGACTGAACTTACCATACGTTCTACCTTCCTGGGGGCCCATGCTGTTCCTGCCAGTTTTAAACAGGACCAGGAAAAGTATGTACGTCTGGTGATCGAGGAGATGATCCCGGCAGTGGCAGAGGAAGATCTGGCCGATTATATTGATGTATTTTGCGATCGTGGATTTTTCACCGTGGAGCAGAGCGCAAGCATCCTGGAAGCAGGAGCAAAATATGGCATGATGCCCAAGATTCATGCAAACGAACTGGACTATTCAGGAGGTGTGCAGCTTGGTGTCAGGCATCATGCCCGTTCAGTGGATCACCTGGAGTTTATGGGTGAGGAGGAGATAGCTGTATTGAAAGAGAGCGCTACCATGTCCACCTTATTGCCTGGTGCTTCCCTCTTCCTTGGAATGAGCTATGCTCCGGCCAGGATGATGATTGAAGCGGGACTGCCTGTGGCCCTGGCGTCTGATTACAATCCGGGATCCTCCCCTTCGGGCAATATGGAGCTTGTTATGTCGCTGGGGATCATTCAGTTGAAGATGCTGCCCTATGAAGTGCTCAATGCCGTGACCAGGAATGGGGCCTATGCCATGGGGCTGGAGGAGACACACGGTTCCATTACCGTGGGAAAAGTGGCCAACCTGATTATCACGGAAGCCATGCCTGGCTTTGGCTTTATGCCCTATGCTTACGGGAGCAGCCAGATAAAAAAAATGATTCTTAATGGAAAAATTCAATCATAACTTATGAAGCAAGTAATAGAGTGTGTTCCTAATTTCAGTGAAGGAGTGGATATGGAGGTGATCAAGCGGATTACCGATCAGCTTGAATCAGTAGAGAGTGTAAAACTGTTGGATGTGGATCCAGGAAAGGCCACCAATCGTACGGTGGTGACTTTTGTGGGATCTCCCGCTCAGGTGATAGAAGCTGCATTCCGGGCCATTAAGATGGCCTCGGAAATTATCGATATGAGCAGGCACAGCGGAGAGCATCCCAGGTTCGGGGCCACAGATGTCTGTCCGCTTGTTCCGGTATCGGGGATCAGCATGGAGGAAACGGTTAAATATGCACATCAACTGGCTGAAAGGATTGGAGCTGAGATTGGGATTCCGGTCTATTGCTATGAAAATGCTGCCCTGAGTGATAAGAGAAAAAACCTGGCCACGGTGCGTTCAGGCGAATATGAAGGACTGAAGGATAAGCTGGCCATGCCGGAATGGAAACCCGATTTTGGTCCGGCTCAGTTTGTTCCCCATACAGGGGCCATTGCAGTGGGAGCCAGGGATTTCCTGGTGGCCTATAACATCAATCTGAATACCACATCCACCCGGCGTGCCAATGCCATTGCCTACGATGTACGTGAGCGGGGGCGTGCCAAACGGGAAGGAGACTCCATTACAGGGAAGATTGTAAAAGATGCAGATGGCTTGCCGGTGATGATCCCGGGTTCGCTGAAGGAGGTAAAGGCCATTGGCTGGTATATCGAGGAGTATGGGGTAGCACAGATATCCATGAATCTGACCAATATTTCCATTACCCCGGTCCATGTGGCTTTCGACGAGGTTTGTAAACGAGCCGATGCCAGGGGAATCAGGGTTACGGGCTCCGAACTTGTGGGGCTGGTGCCTTTGAATGCCATGTTGGATGCGGGGCGCTATTTCTTAAAGAAGCAGCAAAGATCCACGGGGGTTTCAGACAGTGAACTAATCAAGATTGCTGTGAAGTCCATGGGTCTGGATGAGCTTGGACCCTTCATACCGGATGAGAAGATCATTGAGTACCAGTTGAAAAAGGGGACAGGAAAGGCACTTGTGGATATGACCCTGAATGCATTTATGGAAGAGACCGCCTCGGAATCGCCGGCACCTGGTGGAGGCTCTGTGAGTGCCTATATGGGTGCGATGGGTGCTGCCCTGGCCACCATGGTGGCCAATCTCTCATCCCATAAAAGGGGATGGGATGAGCGTTGGGAGGAGTTTTCTGATTGGGCAGACAGGGGAAAAGCCATACAGGAACACTTGTTGCACCTGGTGGACGAGGACACCCGGGCCTTTAATAATATTTTGGCTGCTTTCAAACTTCCGAAGAAGTCAGCCGAAGAGAAAGAAACCAGAAAGGTGGCCATCGAGTCAGCCACCCTAAATGCTATTAAGGTGCCTTTTGAGGTGATGAAGGTCGCCTATACAGGATTTGAAGTAGCAAGGACCATGGTCGGAACAGGAAATCCCAACTCTGTGTCGGATGCCGGTGTAGGGGCCCTGGCCCTGCTGGCCTGTATGGAGGGAGCCTGGTTAAATGTGAAAACCAATGCGTCTGACTTTTCGACCCATCCGGATGTATTGAAGATCCTGAAGGAAGGGGAGGAGCTGATGAAGAACGGCCGTTTAAGCAAGGAGCAAATTATTGAGCTTGTCCATCAGAAGATTAGTCAATAATAACTTAGATGAAAGGTCTGCTTCCCTTTTTACTTCTTTTGATACTAATTCCGAGCATCTTTGCCCAGGAGCGTATGCTTAATGAAAGTATACTTGAAAAGCGCAGATTGCAAATCGGGTCCTTAACTCCAAGTGTTGAGAAAACAGAAGCTGTGGAGTGGGCCGTAAAGAAGAACCTGCCCATCAGACGAATCAAGCCCAACGGGGGAGTTTTAGAGATCCGCAAAATCGGGCTCAATGGTCAACCAAAATACCTGAGCACGCATAACATCAATGCCGCCAAAACCCTGTCGAGCCTTCAGACCAGCGTGGACTATCATCTCTACGGTGATAGTATTGTAATGGGTATATGGGATGCCGGGAGCATTCGCCATACGCACCGCGAATTTTCAAAACGCGGAAGGATCATGAATGCGCAGGCTGAAATTTCAGGTCATGCCACCCATAAAACTTGTGTTTTGGAACAGGATATGGAGGAGGGGATCAGGCTCACTGCAGGGGGGAGAAAGTATGCACTCTATGGATGGGCCGGTGGAACAATCATCGTCCATAATAACTCCAATCAGACTGCGAGTCTCAGGGTGTGTGATACCTCGGGTAAATATTTGATAATTAAGGAGATAGAGCCTGGCATTCATGAAGTGGGAACTGATTTAAGAGGAGTATATATTGCAAGGATCACTGGTGAAGGGATTCCATTTACATCCGGAATACTCCTTTACTAGACCATATTTTACCCCTTTTCAGATATTAAATTCCATACCATGTTTTAGGAAGTTTTCTTTATTGACAGGGGATGTAATTGTTAATTCAGGTTAAAATTCTAATAATTTTCTTAATTTTGGCTGTTCAGAGTCGAATATATCATTCAATTAATAGTTAAATCTAAAACCTTAATCTATGAAAAGATTATCCATTCTTTTTACACTCCTTTTGTTTGTCAGTTTTGGACTGTGGGCACAGGGATTACAGATTACTGGTAACGTGGTAGGTGCCGATGACGGCTCAGCACTTCCAGGTGTAACAGTAATTGTAAAAGGTACAACGGTAGGAGCCGTTACAGATTTCGAAGGGAAATTCTCAATTACGGTTCCCGAAGGAAATGAAACTTTAGTTTTCTCTTTTGTGGGGATGCAGACACAGGAAATTGCCATTGGCAATTCCACTGTGATTAATGTGGCCATGGAAGTTGATGCAGTAAACATGGATGAAGTTGTGGTAATCGGGTATGGCAGGTCCACCCGGGAAGCTTCCACAGGATCTGTTTCTGTTGTGAAGCAAGATCAACTTCAGGATGTACCCGAACTCAGTTTTGACAAGATGTTATCGGGTAAAGTGGCCGGTGTACAGATTACCTCTACTTCCGGACAACCTGGTGCCGCATCTCAGGTGAGGATCCGTGGTACAAGTTCACTGAACGCCGGAAATGAACCACTTTATGTTGTGGATGGTATTCCTGTAATGCAGGGCGACCAGAGTTATTTTACCAATACAGGTAATGCCCTGGCGATGATCAATCCAAACGATATTGAGTCGATCACAATTCTGAAAGACGCCGCCGCCGCGTCCATTTACGGATCAAGGGCAGCCAACGGTGTAATCCTGATTACCACCAAGACTGGTGGTGAAGGAAAATCCAGGGTTAATTTCAGGGCCTCTTATGGTGTTTCCAGCCTGGCCAATGACAACAACTTTAATGTCATGAACCCCTCGCAGATGGTTCAGTACAACCGTGCTGCAGCCTGGAATGCAGGAGCAAATCCTGATGATCCCAGCGATCCTTTCTATTATCCCAAGAGTTTGCTGGAACAGCCCATGAACAATTGGATTAAGGAGTCCACCAGGCTCGGTAACCTGCAGGATTATGAGCTTTCTGTTAGTGGCGGTACAGCCAAAACAAAACATTATACTTCTGCTTCTTATTCTAACTCAGAGGGTGTTTTCCATGGTATTGACTACAAGAAATATCAATTACGTTCTAACATTGACCATGAAATCAGTGACAAGCTGCGGATGGGTGTGAAACTGAATGCCTTCCATTCAGAATCCAATGACGTGGCCATGCAGGCGATGTACTACGTGAATCCCTTGTTTGCAGGAATGTTCCTGAAGCCCTGGACCCCCATTTATAACGAGGATGGTACTTTCAATATGACAGTTCCCGAATGGGGTAATACCAACCCACGGGCCACCCAGGAGTACGACGACCAGTATGAACTGCAAAACAGACTCCAGGGATCAGCCTACGTTGAGTGGGAACCTCTTGCAGGTTTGAAGTTTAAAACCAACAATGCCATTGAATATACCGATGGTGAAGGACGCAGGTACTGGTCGGCTGAGGCTGACTCACAGGGTGATGCTACTCTGCAGGTATCCAACTCCAAGTATTCGCAGATTACCTCGTCGAATACAGCTTCTTATACCAAGTATTTCAACGATCACAACCTGAATGTACTGGCTGGATTTGAGGCCATTGACAATAGTTTCAACAGCTACTATATCTATTCTCCCGATGTGGATCCAAATATTCCTTTCCCCAATACATCTACATCTGATGCGGATGAGGGAGATTATGATGAAAACCGTTACACCATGGCGTCCTTCTTTGGAATCCTGGATTATAACTATGCCAGCAGGTACTATTTCCGTGCCAGTGTAAGGACCGATGGTAGTTCACGTTTTGGTGCGAATTACCGCTGGGGTACCTTCTACTCTTTCGGAGCCAGCTGGAACCTTCATAATGAAGCATTCCTGGAGAATACAAACTGGATTGATGCTTTGAAAGTGCGTCTGAGCTACGGGATCAACGGTAACGACCGCATTGGAAATTATGAGCACTGGGGTATTTATGGACCCGTTAGTTATAATGCAACTACCGGTATGTCTCCCTCGCAGCCTGCCAACCCCGACCTGACCTGGGAAACCAATACTTCCTATAATGTTGGTCTTGACTTTGGATTTGTGCAGCGAGTATCCGGTTCTTTTGAATTTTACTCCAGGACAACTACCGATATGCTGCTGAATATTCCACTTTCGAGGACTTCTGGTTTCACCAGCCTTCGTCAGAATATTGGTGAACTTCAGAACACTGGTGTTGAAGGTCTTATTAATGTAACGATTGTAGACGGACCTGTATACTGGAGTGTTGGCCTGAACATTGCCGCCAACAGAAGTGAGATTCTGAACCTGGGTGACCAGGATGAGATTATTAACTCCAGGATTATTCACAGGGTAGGAGAAAGCCTCTTTAGCTATTACCTCTATGATTATGCAGGTGTGAATCCGGTGAACGGTGAAGCACTCTGGTATAATGAAGATAAGGAAATGACCAACCTCTACAGTGACGCTAACAAGATTATTGCAGGATCTCCCGAAGCCAGATATCTTGGAGGTTTCAATACCGAGTTTTCCTGGAAAGGACTTGCGCTGAATCTTAATTTTGAATATAAACTGGGGAACCAGGTACTTGTGGAGGAGTTGCACTATGCAGCCTCCGATGGTTACTGGTGGGATGTGAACCAGGTAACTGTTGCGAATGACTACTGGAGGGAGCCCGGACAACTGACCAAGACTCCCAAGCCCATTGCCAACAATACCACTAATTCAAATGGTTACTACAATCCACGATGGATGTATGACGGAGACTATTTAAGAGTGAAGAATATCACAATCTCTTATACACTGCCATCGAGTGTAACCCAGCGTTTAAAGATCGACCAGCTTAGAATTTATGGAAGTGCTGTAAATGCTTATACTTTCCACAGTGTTGATTTCTGGGATCCTGAACGTGGTGTTGAAGGAGGAGGATTTGGAATCTATCCTATGACAAAGAGTTTTGTCATCGGTCTTGATCTCACATTTTAACGTATAAATTTTTTGAACGATGAATAAACAAAAAACGATAATAGTCGGGATAATGGCTCTCCTGGTCTTCTTGACAGCTTGTGAGGATTTCTTATACCAGGAACCCAGACTGAGTCAGACCAATGAGCTTACACTTTCAACCTTTGACGGGTTGCAGGCAGCTACTTTAGGAGCATATACTCCTTTATACTCATCTAACTGGTATGGCAGGGACTTTCCCGTTGTAGCAGATCTTAAAGGTGGTAATTCAAAGAAGGGCCCCATTAGTTCGGGACGTTTTTTCACTCCTTATCTTTGGAACAATACTCCACAGGCCAGTCATGGTTTATGGACCACTGCATATAATATGATTGCCAGAGTTAACAATGTGCTGGAAGTGATTGATGGTGGCTTCGAAGAAGTTGGTGTTGAGCAGTCGGACATTGACCAGATTGCCGCAGAATGCAAATTCCTGCGCGGACTTGCCTATTTTGACCTGGCGCGTCTTTTCTGTCAGCCTATCGCACAGGTAGGTGGAACAGCCCTGGGTGTTCCTATTATGCTGGTTACTGAAAACGGTCAGCCTGAAAGAAATACACTTGGGGAGGTTTTTGCTCAGATCGAAACAGATCTGCTTGATGCAGAGGCCGGACTGGCTCTGGTTTCTCCAAATGGAGGAACCGATGCAAAAGGCTGGGCTACAAAACATGCGGCTCAGGCATTACTTGCACGTTACTATCTCTATATGGAGCAGTGGCAGGATGCCGCAGATTATGCTACTACGGTAATCAGCAGCGGAGATTATCCGGTTTATACAGAAGCTGAGTATACCACCTGGGATCTTGGCGGCGTTTGGGGTACCGATGCTGCTCCTGAGATCATCTTTGAAGTATACGGTGCTGAAGGAAACTCTTCACACTCCAACTGGGATGTGATCTCTTACATTATGTCTCCTGAAGGATATGGTGATATAAACGCCTCTCTGGATGTATATAATCTCTATGAGGACACAGATGTTCGCAAGGGCATGTTCAGGAACTATGAACCCAATTACGTGAATGACCTCTGGTCAACAAAGTATCCTGGAAAAGCTCCTGATGGAAATCTCCGTGAGGATAACATCCCCGTATTACGTATCTCAGAAATGTATCTAATCAGGGCAGAGGCGATTCTTAATGGTGCTTCAGTTTCTGGTGCCACAGCACATGGTGATCTGAATGCCATTCGCGGAAATCGTGGTGCAACATTGCTTGATGCAAGTAACACTACAGTAAGTTCAGTTTATTTGGAGAGAAGAATGGAACTTTGTTATGAGGGACATGAGCTCTTCGACCTGGCAAGAACAGGCAGGAACCTGGTCCGTGTGGATTATGCGGGAGCAGTGAACCAGAATATCGATTTCCCGGATTATCGCTGGGCCATGCCAATTCCCCAGGCTGAAATGGATGCCAATGAGAATATGGAACAGAATCCTGGATATTAATAGAAATTAAAAAAATCTGAGACGATGAAAAAAATTATAAATAGAATCACATTCGTTTTAGCAGCTGTTATGCTCCTGGTTTCTTGTGAAGCAGACTATATTATGTTTGACAGCTCCAAAACATTTGTGGCCTTCCCATCAAAAACAAGTACTGTTTTAGAACCGGGTGGACAGGTAGCTATTCCTGTTTATGTAGTAGCACTAAAAGGATCTCCGGCGATTACCGTTGATTTCGAATTTGATGTTACCGACCTTCCCAATGCAGCTGTTGAGGGTGTAGATTATACACTGCTAAACGACAGCAAAACTCTATCTTTCTCCAAGGGTTGGGGATATGATACTATCTGGATACAGCCCATCGACAATGATATTTTCGAGGGCAACAAGGCCTTTAATATTGTTCTTACGTCCAACTCGCAGAACTATGACTTCGGAGCCATTTCAAGCAATGCGGTAACCATCGTTGATGATGAACATCCGCTGAAGGCATGGATCGGTACTTACTCCGTGGAAGCGCTTAGTTATGGTAAGCCTGGAACATGGGACGAATTATGGTCTGTTACCACCTCCTCGACTGAAGGAGATCTTGAAAGCCTGACTGTAGTCATCAATACCGGTAATGGTGGTGGAGAGCCCTTCCTTGCTGGCATAGATACTGAAGAAATGACCATTACCATTGCTGCTGGTACAGATGCCGGAAATGTATATGGCTATGGACCAACTGGTATGTATGTGGGTGATTATGCAACCATAGATACAGAAGCTGCAGTGGTGGGAACCATTGAAGCTGATGGCACCATTAAAATTGACAATCTGACCATGATTCTTACCAACTATGGTTTTAGTGGCGGTTTATGGGATGCATTTAATACTACATGGACCAAAACAGGAAAGAAGGCCATTTCATATGGAGAGGCTTCTGATTCCAAGGTTGCCAGATTTAAGTAGTCTAATTTTAATAAGATAGAACTATGAAAATAGCAAATAAATATTTCAAGCCTTTGAGTCTGCTCCTTATGCTGGCTTTAATGGTTGTTTCGTGCACCGAATTCCAAGAATACGAAAGCACAACCTACGGACCCGGACCAACAATTACTCTTGCAGAGGTTTCGGTTCAGGATTCAACTTTCACCATATCTGTCACCAGTAGTGAAGATGGACATGCATCTGTGATTCTGCTTCCCGGATCAGGCAATACTGCCCCTGAAGATCCTGAGGATCTTCTTACCGGCAACATAGATGCCATGGATTACCAGTCAAAATCAGTCAGAGCCAATGAGGCTACTAATTTTACTTTTAAAGGATTGGTACAGTATGCGATTTATGAGGTGATGGGAGCTGCCAACAATGGTGATGGAAAACCCAGTGAGGTTTCCACCATTACCATTGGGACAGATGATACTCACGCACCCATGTTGACGGGTACCAGTCCTGGAGTAGGATATGACCCTGTACTTGCAGTTGATGGATCCGTTGTCCTAATATTTGACGAACCTGTCTTGTACGACGATACTAAAGATTTGACATTTAGTGCGTTTTATGATGGTGTGGATATACTGGCTGGTACGGTAGAGGTTGATTTCAATGAGGTAACTATTACCCCTGAGGATCCTATCCGCAACAGGGAGTACCTCTGGTTGTCCTATCCTGAGGGAGCATTCACCGACCATAGTGGAAATCTTGCTGCGGAGATGGTCACTTACCTTGATGTTGATGCCGGTGCATTTGTAGGACTGTATTGGAGGGCTGAAGCCAAGTTGTTTGAAGTACAATCTGTTTCTCCCGAAGATGCTAGTTTAATCGGTGCATCAGCCTTTGATATTGTTGTTGAATTTGAAGAGGCCGTTAGTATTGAAGATGTTACTGATGGTGATATCACTCTTAGCTATGACGATGGACTGAATTTACTTACCAGGTCTGTTCTGGCATCTGAGCTTTCTGTGGACGGGAACGAGTTGACCATTGCTGCATCTTATGTGCCTTCTCCGGGAATGTCTATTACACTGGATATACCTGAAGATATTCTTGGTATTGGAATTGGTAATCCCAATGCTGAATTCACTGCCTCTTGGACAGCCCAGTTGAGCTTGGCAGATATGGTTGGTAGCTACAGTGTTGCAGCAGTTAGCGGTTTTAATCCCGGCGCCTATGATGAAGTCTGGGCAGCCACTGTAGAATTAGTTCCTGGGAATGACACGGCACTTTCGATTACTATTGATGCTGGTGCAGGAGGTGGTTTGGCCTTCCTTGCAGGCTTCAATGTAGATTCCATGTCAATTATAATTCCGGCTGGAACAAATGCCGGGGATCTTTATGGCTACGGTATAACTGCGATTTACTCGAGTGATGCAGCTACCTATGTAGGTGGAGATGTATTTGGAACCATAACAGGTGCCAATGGCTTTACCATTGATCTTCTTGGTATGTATCTTCTAGATTATGATAATGGAGATGGAACATTTGGAACTCTCTGGGATGCGTTCAGTACAACATGGACCAAATCAGCAACAAAAGCTGCTGTTTCCGGAGGTATTAACCCTGCAAAAGCAGCAAGGTTTTAGTTCTTTGAGAATTTATTGATGAAAAGGGCTTTCCACAGGGAAGGCCCTTTTTTTTTCTCTATCTTTGTAGAACATTCCAGCTTCGTTGTCGTATATATAAATGATTTAAAGGAGAGATATGATAAAGCGCAGATACATACTTAGCACTTTAGCATTTTTGCTGTTTTTTGTTTCAAGTCATGCAAAACCAGTTACCCTTACGGAAGTCCGTGAGGCTGTTTACATCCTGATGGATAGCTGGAATAAGGATCTGGAGATTGAGGGGATTGAAGCCAGATATTTGCAAGGTGGAGAATTGGGCTATTATATGGTTGATCTGGGACTGGATGGATGGGTGATGGTCAGTGCTGATGATGGAGTTCGGCCCGTGCTGGCTTTCTCTTTTGAAAATACAATGCCTGAGGAAAATGAGTGGAAAGAAGGAGCCGCATATCTTCTGGATCGCTATAAAAAAGAGATTTCAGTTGCTATGAAGGATCAGTCGCTTCCCAGGGATAGGGCCTGGGACAGGAAAGAGCTTCCGTCAGAGAAAAAAGCAGCAGCTGAGAGTACTGCTACTGTTATTGATCCTATTATTGATGTTACATGGGATCAGGGAGGCGGATGGAATATGTTTTGTCCCGCCGACGAGGCAGGCCCCACGGGCCATGTTTATGTGGGTTGTGTGGCTGTTGCTATGGCACAGGCCATGTCGGTTCATGAATACCCTGTTAAGCCCAAAGGAATAAAGAGTTATGTGCACGAGGATTATGGTTCCATTGCGGTGAACTATGATATGGCAGGCCCTTATAACTGGGATGAGATGAGTGCCACAAGCGCGGATTCTTTTAATGCGATGTTGCTTTATCACTGCGCGGTTGCCGTGGAAATGGACTTTAGTCCCAGTGGTTCAGGAGCCTACGTGAGGACCGCTGCATCTTCCATGATACAGTACTTTAGTTATTCCAGGAATTTAAAGTATAAGGACCGGTTTGTGGATGCAGAAGAATGGGAAGCTGCTCTTGTTGATGAACTTGCAGCAGGGCATCCCATCGTATACCGGGGACAGCCGGAAGATGGAACAGGACATGCCTGGAACCTTGATGGTTATTCCGATGAGGCTGGGAGTGGTTTTTTTCATATGAATTTTGGATGGTCAGGCAGTCAGAATGGCTATTATACCCTGGATAATATTGTTCCGGGAAGCATGGAATTTAATTCTGAACAGGGAGCCATTTTTGGTATAGCCCCCCCTTTTAGTTCTCCCTATGATCTGGAGCTCTCAGAAATGAGTGTGTCGGAGGGCATACCTGATAGTTCATTTGTGGCAGATGTTTTGGTGGAGGATGAAGATCCAAACAATGTATATAGCTTTACCTGCAAGGGACCGTATAGTGTAATTTGGGATGACTACGGTCCGGCTTCTTTCTATATATCAGGTGGACAGCTTTTTACAGATAAGGTATTTGAATATGATGATGTGAATCCGGACAACAACACGAAATTTCTACGGATTATCGTGGAAGATCAGTATGGAAATGAATACACGGAGGATTTCGAAATAAGCATTGAAGAGCTTTATAATGGACCTGTTGGAATAGCACTTTCCGATACTTCAGTATGGGAGAAGCAACCTGTGGGTACAGCAGTCGCCAAGCTACTCGTCGAAGATGAAAAAACGACCAATAGTTATACCTATACACTATTTGGCGCCAATGACACTGCTTCTTTTTATGTGGAAGGTGATACCTTAAGGACAGCTGTTGTTTTTGACAGGGAGCTTGCAGATACCTCTTACCTGCTGGTGGAACTGCTCGATTCTTATGGAAATTCGCTTAGTCGCGCCTTTACCATTCAGATTGGGGAGAATCCCTTGGGTTCTACCGTTGTTATCCCTGTTGCGCTGGAGAAAGACCTTCTTTATCCCAATCCGGCTGATCATACTGTCACACTAAGGAATGCTGATCAGTACAGTTCAGTGGAGTTTTATGAAATCACAGGACGAAAGATTGCAATGATGGAGAGTGTTACGGGAACCATTGATGTTTCATACCTGTCCGAGGGGATCTACCTGGTGGTGATCCGCTCAGATAAAGGAAGGGCTCTGCAGAAACTTCTTATTCAGCACTAAAGCGAATCATAGAACTCCAGTAGTTTAACCAGCGACTCTTCATTCTTAAGATCCAGTCTATTGGATTTAATAAAGGAAGAAATCTGGTTTTCCTGTCCGGGAAATGCAGCGAGCATCTGTTTTTTTGATTTTTTGGCCTTGTAGAGGACGTTTTCGCCCTTTTTCATGAAGTAGAGGCTGTATTTATCTACAAATTCATCGTATTTGCGGTCGGCACTGTACCCTCCTTCGTAGTTGGCCTTCACCCACTCCTTCTCGTATACTTTGTAAACCATACTTCCCTTATTATAGAGCACCTGGGCAAAGATAGTCTCCGCGTCCTCCTCCAGCTTCAGAGGTACAAAGGTAATCATCTCTGTCCCGTCGTGGAGCATGAAGAGATCTACCTTGAACCTGTTCATCAATCTTGTTACCTTTGTGGCAGGGTCCAGGTATACAATTTCATTCTCCATGCAATTATAATTCAAATCCTTTATAACTACCTTCTTTTTGCTTTTAAGGAATACTTCTCCCTGGCGAAACTGTTCAAAAACATAGGGGGTTCCTTTTACACCCTCGTACCGGTTATCAAAGGTTTGTACAGTTCCTGTTCCGTCGGTGGAGCCCAGTTCTCTCAGGTTTTCTTTGGCTTCATAGCCTTGAGGGGCAGTTACGTTCTGGGCGGCTGATGATAGCGCAATTAGTAATCCGAAAGCTATTATTAGTGTCTTCATGATGAATTATCGTTTTTTATTGAATCAAACAAAGATATATAAAGTAGTGCTGAATTTCGTATAACAATTTACCACATTAATAATTTGACGCAAAAGATGTGTCGGGCACATAATATTTCTTAACCTTTGATGGCATAATCCCTTTCTAAGTGTCAGAATTTCAGCCGCCTGTTTGGATATGTTTAAGGACATGGTTTTGCCTGTTTTTGGGCCAGATTTTGAAAAATACTCTTCAATCTTCCTGTAGTGCCCGCCAATATTGAGATGACCATAATTTTGTGTTTCATTATGTTTTTATATATTTGGCGGTGTATAGAGTCTTTTGCTAATTACTTATTAAACCTAAAACTTTAATCTATGAAAAGATTTGTTTTCGTATTGTCACTTCTTTTGTTTGTAGGTATTAACCTCTTACAGGCACAGGGAGTACAAGTTACGGGGAATGTGACTAGTGCCGATGACGGTGCTGCACTACCTGGAGTATCAGTTGTTGTACGAGGTACAACCATTGGTGCCGTAACGGATTTCGAAGGGAATTACGACATTACTGTTCCTGATGCATCAGCCACGCTGATGTTCAGCTTTGTGGGTATGCTTACCCAGGAAGTTGCTTTGAACAATCAGACAACACTGGATGTAGTTCTTGAATCCACTTCTACTGAACTGGACGAGGTTGTGGTTACTGCCCTTGGTGTTTCCAGGGAGAAGAAATCACTTGGATACTCGGTTCAGGAAGTAGATGGAGATGCTGTGAGCGGAACCGCTCAATCGAATTTTGCATCTTCACTTTCCGGTAAGGTCTCCGGTGTTCAGATCAAGATGCCCAACACTATGGGTGGTTCTTCAAACGTTCTGATTCGCGGTAGTACCTCTATTAATGGTAACAACCAGCCTCTTTATGTAATCGATGGTGTCCCTGTGGACAATAGTAACTTTGCCACTGGTTCTGATGGATGGGGTGGTTATGACTATGGTAACGTTGCCCAGGACCTGAACCCCAACGATATTGCGTCTATCTCTATATTGAAAGGTGCAGCTGCTTCTGCGCTCTATGGTTCACGTGCTGCCAACGGTGTTATCCTGGTTACTACCAAGAAAGGTAATACTCGTAAAGGAATTGGTGTTTCTGTAAGCTCCAATTTCATGGTGGGTCAGATTGATAAGTCGACCCTGCCTCAACAGCAGTATGAGTATGGTGGTGGTTATGGCCCATTCTACGAGGATGCCACCGGATATTTCTTTGAAGGTGATGTGGATGGCGACGGAGCAGTCGACCTGATTACTCCCACCTCTGAAGATGCCTCCTGGGGAGCCAAATTTGATCCCAACCTGATGGTAGTTCACTGGGATGCCCTGGACCCTGAAGCTGATAATTTTGGAGAGAAGAGACCATGGATGCCAGCTCCTGAGGGAAGTCGCATGCCTTCGTTCTTTGAGACCAATACCAAATGGGTGAATACGGTTGCTTTTGATGGTGGAAACAAAGATGGTCGTTTCCGCTTGTCCTATACCAATTATGATGAAAGTGGTATTTTGCCCAATAGTGAACTTAACAAGAACACAGTAAACTTCTCCGGAAGCTATAACTTCTCAAAGAAACTTAGCGTGAGCGCTAATGTTACTTATAATCATCAGAAAACAACCGGTCGTATGGGTACTGGTTATGATGGAGTGAACGTGATGCAATCTTTCGGACAGTGGTTCCAGACCAACGTGGATTTCTCCAGGTTGCAGGAATATGAGTCACCACAGGGATTACACAGAACCTGGAACTACTCTTACTGGCAACCCGAATATCTGTCTCCCATCTTCTTTGACAATCCATACTGGGTGCGTTACAAGAACTACAACGATGACTACCGGGATCGTGTCCTGGGGTATGTTTCGGCCGACTATAAATTTACAGACTGGCTGACCATGACCTTGCGGTCTTCCATTGATACTTATCATGATGTTCAGAATGAGCGCACTGCCGTAGGCAGTACTTCAACTTCTAACTTTACCACTCGCCAGAGAAATCTGCTGGAGTCCAATACCGACCTGATGTTGAAATTTAATAAGAATTTGGGGGAAATATCCCTGAATGGTCTTGTTGGAGCCAACTACAGGCACAGGCAACAGCAGCGCATCACAGGTACCACCGTAGGAGGTCTCCTGGTTGCTGATCTTTACACTGTAGCAAACTCCCGGAGTCCTTATTCAGTGTCTGAATATCTGGGCATCCTGGGCGAACAGAGTCTATATGGTAACTTATCAGTGGGTTATGGTGGTTTTGCCTATATTGAAGGTACAGCCAGAATGGACCAGTCATCCACGCTGAAGAGTAACAATCCCGAAGCTGATGATACTTATTTCTACCCCTCTGTTGCAGGTACTTTGTTGCTTCATGAGTTGGGCGGATTGCAGGATATTTCCTGGATGAACTACTTGAAATTAAGGGTTAACTATGCGAAAGTTGGTGCTGCCACTGGTGTATATAGAACCATTGCTGCCTATGATCAGGGAACTAACTGGGGTTCACTGGGTATGTTCTCTGTTGAGAATACCCGTAGCAATCCCGACCTGAGACCTGAGTTCACAAACAGTATTGAGGCAGGTATCGAAGCATACTTCTTTGAGAGCAGGGTTGGAATTGACTTTGCTGTATACAAGACAAACTCATTTGATCAGATTTTCAATGTACCTGTCTCCAGGGCATCCGGTTATAGCTCCATGTATGTGAATGGAGGAGAGATCGAGAACAAGGGTATGGAAGTAGCATTGCACCTGGTGCCTGTGAAGACCAATGATTTCACATGGAACATGGATATTAACTGGTTTACCAATGAGAACACTGTTATCTCCCTCTCGGAAGGGGTGAAGAGTCTCCAGCTGATGTCCGCATGGGATGTGAAAATTACTGCCTCTGAAGGCGAACCCTATGGAACCATCAAGGGTACCGATTATGTATGGACCGATGGTAAAATTACTGTTAAGGACAATGGTTACCTGATGGTTGGTGACGATCCTCTGGCCGTTCTTGGTAATGTTCAACCAGACTGGAACATGGGTATTGGAAACCGTATTTCCTGGAAAGGAATTTCCCTCTATGCGCTGATTGATATTCAGCAGGGTGGAGATATCTATTCGATAAACACCAAATATGGTCAGGCCACTGGTGTATATGCCGAGACTGCCGGGAACAACCCCAAGGGGAATCCCAAGCGTGATCCGGTTGCCGATGGTGGTGGAATGATCTTTGAAGATGCTGTTTTCGAAGATGGCAGACCCAATGATGTTTATGTTCCTGCTTACAGATGGGGCCGCTTCTGGTATTACAATAATTCACCAACAGCGCGTTATGTATTTGATGCATCCTATGTTAAGTTGCGTGAACTTTCCCTGTCATATGCTTTACCAACATCAATGCTTGGTGATTCATTCATCAGGGGAGTTGATATTGCCCTTGTAGGCCGCAACCTCTGGATCATCAGCAAAAATGTAGATCACTTCGATCCTGAAGTGATTCTGACAGCTGGTAACGGACAGGGAATTGAGCAGGGTGCATACCCCTCAGTGAAGACCATTGGTGTGAACGTGAAGCTCAATTTCTAACGGTTAACTATATAAATTGAATAGATATGAAAATGAAAAAGATATATCTTTTAGGTCTGGTACTGGCTTTGTTTGTATCAGGCTGTGAGCTATCGGATAACATCGATCCGAAAGCGGCACCCAAGGTAACACCGGATGTGCTTCTGACACAGGCGCTCAGGGATGGGCTGGCATTGGTCGATGATATGAACCAAAACAGAAACGTATCCCGTTTTCTCTGTCAGTATTCTTCACAGATGCAGTATACTGACCCTAGTCGTTATCAGTTCTCGGATCGTCAGATTCCCGATGGATACTGGAACAACAGTTACCTGGTACTTCAGGATTTGAATACGATCCGCACATTGATTCAGGATATCTCAGGTTCTGAGGAATTGAATAAAACTATTGCCAATAAACTGGCAGTTGTGGATATTATGGAGGTATTGATGTATCAGAATCTGGTGGATTTCTTTGGAGATATTCCTTATTCGGAAGCTTTAGGTGGGTTTGATAATAAAACTCCTGCTTACGATGATGCGGAAACTATTTACAGTGATCTTCAGACTCGTCTGGGCGCTGCCATCGCCACTTTGACTGCAAATGCAGGCAGTGGTAACTGGGGTAGTGAGGACATCGTTTATGGTGGAGATCATGGCATGTGGGCGAAGTTTGCAGCCACTCTGAAACTCCGTATGGGCATGCGCCTGGCGGATGTGGATCCGGCAACTGCCCAGGCAGAAGTGACTGCTGCTATTGCAGCAGGATGCCTGGAACCTGGTGAGTCTATGCAACTGGCATGGCCTGGAGTAACACCGCATGTAAATACCATTTACAATGTTTTTGTTGTGGCTAACAGGAATGACTATGCACCATCACTGACCATTATCGATCTAATGGAACAATTGGATGATGCAAGAATGCCAGCCTATTTCACACAGGTGGATACTTCTGCTCTGGGTGAAGGTAAAATGGCCTATGTTGGCTTGCCTTATGGTGAAGTGGCCAACAACAGTTATCCTTCATTCAGTCACTACAGCGCTGCCATGTTTGCACCTGATTTTCCAGCCACATTTGCATGCAATGCCGAGGTCGAGTTTCTTCTTGCCGAGGCTGCAGCTCGTGGTATGACTGTTGATGGTGGTACTGCTCAGGAGCATTATGAGGCAGGAATTGCTGAAAGTCACGCCTTCTGGGGTGTTACCATGCAAGGTAGCTACCTGTCACATGTTGATGTGGCCTGGGACGATGCCCGCGCAAAAGAGCTGATTGGAACGCAGAAATGGATTGCTCTCTATAATAGGGGTAATGAAGGTTATGCCTCATGGCGCTGCTTCGACTGGCCCATCCTTGATCCTCCGGATGATATGACCTATGCAGACATTCCAATGCGTATGCCTTTCCCATACAATGAGCCTGACCTGAACGGTGATAACTACACCGCTGCTGCTTCAGCCATTGGAGGTGATGATGTACGTACATTGCTTTTCTGGGATGAGACCATTAGCACAGAGACTCCCGCTGCAGGATTCTAATATCAATATTTGATATATTCTCTAAAGAGTGCCTCACAAGGGGCACTCTTTTTTTATTATCTTTGCCAGCACTAAATTTTCCCAGAAAGAGGACATTTTATGAGCGACTATTCTATTACCCATCTGCGTGAATTGGAAGCAGAGGCGATCTACGTGATCCGTGAAGTGGGTGCACAATTTGAGAAACCAACGCTGTTATTTTCCGGAGGAAAAGATTCCATCGTGATGTACCACCTGGCCCGTAAGGCTTTCTGGCCACAGCTAGTTCCTTTTCCCTGTCTGCATATCGATACGGGGCACAATTTTCCAGAGACCCTTGAATTTCGTGATCAGATGATGGAAGCAACCGGTGGCAGGGTGATTGTGCGCCTGGTTCAGGATTCCATTGATTCCGGCAAGGCTGTTGAAGAGACTGGAGTAAATGCCAGTCGTAATGTGCTTCAGACCGTTACACTATTGGATGCCATCGAAGAGTTCAAGTTTGATGCTGCACTGGGAGGTGGAAGGCGCGATGAAGAGAAGGCAAGAGCCAAGGAACGTTTCTTTTCGCACCGGGACGACTTCGGGCAGTGGGATCCTAAGAACCAGCGGCCCGAACTCTGGAACATCTTCAATGGTAAAAAGCATATGGGGGAGCATTTCAGGGTTTTTCCACTGAGTAACTGGACCGAGATGGATGTCTGGCAGTATATCTACCTGGAGCAGATCCCGATACCGAATCTTTACTATACGCATAAACGTGAGGTATTCAACCGGGAAGGGACATGGCTGGCCAAAGCGCCTTTCATGCAGCTTAAAGAGGATGAAGAGTATGAACTCAGAGATGTGCGTTGCCGTACCATCGGCGATATCAGCTGTACCGGACTTACCTTATCCACAGCCAATAGCCTTGAGGATATTATCCAGGAGGTGGCTGCAGCGCGTTCTACCGAAAGGGGCGGAAGATACGATGACAAACGCTCCGAGGCTGCCATGGAGGATCGGAAGAAAGAAGGATATTTTTAATTCGCCAGTAAAAAGTTTAATAAGATATGAGTAATAAAGAGAATCCAGCACCAGGTTACCTTGATATGGAACTGCTGCGCTTTACAACTGCAGGAAGTGTGGATGATGGAAAATCAACCCTGATTGGACGTCTTCTGTATGATTCCAAGGCCATTTTTGAGGACCAGATGGAGCAGTTGGAGATGGCCAGTGAGAGAAGGGGAGAGGAACAGGTTAACCTGGCGCTTTTAACGGACGGACTCCGGGCAGAACGGGAACAGGGGATTACCATTGATGTGGCATACCGGTATTTTGCCACTCCCAAAAGGAAATTTATCATTGCTGATACTCCCGGTCATGTGCAGTACACACGGAACATGGTTACAGGTGCTTCCACGGCTAACCTGGCCATCATCCTGGTGGATGCACGCCACGGGGTACTCGAGCAGACCATCCGGCACTCATTTATTGCTTCCCTTTTGGGAATCCCGCATATCCTGATTTGTATCAATAAGATGGATCTGGTGGACTACAAAGAGGAGGTTTATGAAAATATACAAAAGGAGTTTGTACCCTTTAAGGAACAGTTAAATATTGCCGATGTACACTTTATTCCCATTAGCGCCCTCAAGGGCGACAATGTGGTGGACCGGAGTGAACCCATGAGCTGGTATCAGGGTCCAACACTGATGGAGAGCCTTGAAAGCATTGATATCAGGAGTGATGGCGATTTTAAAAACTGCAGGTTCCCTGTACAATACGTGATTCGTCCACAGCGTGATGAGTTCCATGATTACCGTGGTTATGCAGGCCGTATAGCCGGCGGTGTATGGAAACCTGGTGAAAAAGTAGCTGTATTGCCCAGTGGCATTGAGACCACCCTGGAGGCCATTGATACCATGACCGGGGAACTTAAAGAAGCATTTCCTCCCCAGTCGGTAACTTTCAGGCTGGCCCATGATATTGATATTAGCAGGGGTGATATGATTGTTCCGGTCGATCAGAAGCCAAAGATATCCCAGGAGGTAGATGCGATGGTTTGCTGGCTCAGTGAAAAGCCCATGGTGATGGGTGGTAAATATGCGATCCGGCATACCACTTCCGAAGTTAGAGGAATTATCCGGGCTGTGAACTATAAGGTCGACATCAATACCCTGGAGGAGAACCGGGATGATCAATCGGTTGGATTAAACGAAATTGCCATGCTTACTATCAAGACTTCCAAACCAATTTTCTACGATTCCTATAAAGATAATCATATTACAGGAAGCATTATCATTATCGATGAGGCCACCAACAATACTGTTGGTGCTGGGATGATTGTCTAGTAAGGACGGAGATAGATTATTCCCCCTCTCTGATCATGCGGATCACATCGGCTAGGATGAATTCGTGATCAAAGGCCAGCCGGGGAAGTTCTGTAAGATCGAACCATTGTAAGCTGGACGCATCACTGTTTGCCTTGGGAACGCCCATTTCCGCTTTCCAGATCATTACGAATACCTGGGTAATGGTCCGTCCCCTTGGATCGCGTCCCGGCTTGTCATAGCTGTCAAAACGAATCAGTTCACCGGCTTTTATACCGGTTTCCTCCAGGAGCTCTCTTCGGGCTGCCTCCTCGAGGGTTTCCTCCTCCTCCATAAATCCTCCGGGAAGTGCCCACATCTGGCTGAATGGAGGATCTCTGCGCTGAATAAGTAGGATTTCAGGCACTTTATCGAGCCGCAATACAGCTATATCGGCAGTAAGTGCGGGTCTGGGATAGTCATATATGTATTTTTTTGCCATTGTGTTTTCAGGAAATAAGATTCAAATGCGTTTAATAAGCCTGAGTTTATCGGTGTACTGTTTCTGTTGGCTGCTGTAGAAGCCATGATGATCCACTGTTGCCCCAGTGTAAGGTCCAGAATAGTGGCAGATGGCAGAGAAACTAAACTGACAGGTCCGCCAGGATTCATTTCCTGCTCATTTTCGATCTCTCTGAGTTCAACACCCTGTTTCATGATCCATCCTTCGATGTCGTCTGTATCGAGCCTTATGGAGAGCCAGTCGCCTGTTCTATCCAGAACCAAAAATTCCTCCCCAAACAGGACTTGAGAAAGCATTGGTGAAACATGGTCCGGTTCGAGCATGATCGGTACACAGGCATGAAAAGTGGTCCCTCTTATCATAATATGTTTGCCCTGAAGAAAGTGCAGTTTACAAGCTTTTGAACAAAAATACAAGGGAGAGGTTAAAAGTTGAAGAAGATATTTTAATTTCACTCCATGAACTGGATTAAAGGCATTGTCAAATTCTGGAAAACCATCCAGATTGTGCTGATTTACATCGTCAGTATTCTGTTGGTTTATTTTATGTTTCCCCGGGAGGGCAAATTCAGGTATGAATATACCAAGAATAAGCCATGGATGCATGAAAACCTGGTGGCCCCCTTTGATTTTCCTATTTACAAGTCCGATCAGCAGCTTCAGCAGGAACTGGATAGTTTGCAGAAGAATGCCTACCTCTATTTCTTCCACGATTCACTGATTGCAAGCAATATGCTTGCTAGCTTTATGAGAGATTACAATAGCATAGCTTCTTCCATGGAAATAGGGGAGTCTGTCTATGACAGGTGGACAATGACGGGCCAGTTGATTGCCGGTGTATTGGAGGAGACTTATGGCAGGGGAATCATTGAGCGTCACCCTGTTCTGGAGGGTAAACAACAGGAAGGAGGATCAGTGATGGTGGTGAAGGATGGCCTGGCAGAGGAGCAGCATATTGCAGATATATTTACGCGAAGATCCGCCTATGAATCTGTGATTGCCGCACTACAGGGAGTCAACTCGTCCTCGCTGGAGATTCTGAACAGGATGGACCTGAATGACTACCTGGAGCCCAATATTCTCTATGATGAAGAAACTACACTGAAAGTACATCAGGCTACACTTGAGGAGGTGACGCTGACCCAGGGCATGGTTCAATCCGGACAGCTTATTATCTCCCGGGGTGAGCTGGTTTCAGGTGCAGACTACCTGGTTATAGAATCGCTTCGTAAAGAGTATGAATCCAATCCCAATGTGGGAAAGAACTACCTGGTGGTATATGTTGGACAACTCTTACTGATCTCTCTGATCTTCCTGGCCCTATTCTGGTTTGTCTATTATTTCAGGAAAGACATCCTGACCAGCGGGCGGCAAACCTTTTTTACCCTGGGACTTATTGTGATGATGGTGGGCCTTACCCGGGCTGCTTCTACCCATGAAGCGGTGAGTGTCTATGTGATTCCTTTTGTGCTGATCCCCATCTTCCTGAAGACCTTTTTTGATATCCGCTATGCCCTCTTTGTGCATATGATGACTCTCTTGTTGGCAGGTTTCTGGGTTCCAAACAGTTATCAGTTTGTACTGATGAATTTCCTGGCAGGACTGGTAGGGGTATTCAGTTTGCGTTCCTATTATAAGCGTGGTATTCTGTTTTATACTGCCATATTTGTGATTGCTGCCTATGTATTTATCTATATTATTCTGACCCTTCTGCAGGAAGGTGATTTTAATCAGATCAACTGGATCAATGTTCTGTGGCTTGCTGGAAATGGTCTTCTGATCCTGACTGTTTATCCGCTTATTTTTCTGTTTGAAAGGGTTTTTGGTTTTCTGTCAGATGCCACGCTCTTTGAACTATCTGATACCAACCAGCCACTGCTCCGAGCCCTTGCCGAAAAGGCACCCGGTACCTTTCAGCATTGTATGCAGGTGGCCAGCCTGGCCGAGGAGGCTGTTTTGAAAGTAGGGGGAAACTCTCTTCTTGTGCGTGCCGGTGCACTTTACCATGACATTGGAAAGATGAATAATCCTGAATATTTCATCGAGAATCTCCATGAAGGATCCAATCCGCACAACGATTTGGACGAACATTCAAGCGCCAGGGTCATAATCGCTCATGTGCCGAAGGGGGTGGAGATTGCGAAAAAACACGCTCTTAATGAGAAGATCATCGATTTTATCAGAACTCATCATGGCACCGGAACTGTACAGTATTTCTATCGTACCTATATGAATACCAATCCCGATGAGGAAGTGGATATCAATGAATTTACTTATCCCGGGCCAAAGCCTTCAAGTAAGGAAAATGCTGTATTGATGATGGCCGATGCAGTGGAGGCTGCCTCACGCACCCTGAAGGCCTATACCAGAGAATCAATTTCCGATCTGGTCGAGATTATTGTTAGCAGGCAGGCAGAGGAGGGGCAGTTTTCCGAGGCTGATATCACTTTTGCCGAATTAACGGACATAAAGGAGATATTTAAGAACAGGCTCACCAATATTTACCATTCCAGGATAGCTTACCCGGAATAGAAGCTATTCAAGCAGTTCGATGATTTCTGTATTGGGGAAGGCTGTTGGATCAAATTTAAATATACTCTCTTTCAGAGTATTTTCTTCCCTGACCTGGGATAGAATCATGGTATAAAGAATCCCTTCCTTATGCTTCAGCTGCGTAGCCTCCAGTTTATAGGAGTTGGGATTGATAAACATCTTAAGCATGGAATAGGGTCCCGACCGCTCTTTAGGGTAAAGCTGAATTTCGATCAGCTCCTTGCCCAGAAAAGAGGTCTCTCCCATAAACATATAGTTAAAGTCCTGTTCATAGGACTTGATAATTTTGATAGGAACTGCCTGCAGATAACCCGGTTGGTCGGGATCCGGAACACTTACATAGACCTCCTTATTGTCAGTGTTCTGGGAGTAGAGCTTGTCGCCATCATAATAAACAATATACTCATCTACCATGATTTTGTACTTGATGCCTTTCATCCAGACCATTCCTTCGCCTTCCACCGAGGTCTCCTGCATCAGGTCCTCCCGGATATAATCCATGTGGATCAGGTAGATCTTATCCAGGTCGAACTGCTTAGATACGGTTTGCAGGTACTTATCAGCCCTGCTGTCCTGCTGGGCGTAAGAGGCTGTAGTGACAATAACCAGCAGTGCCAGCGGCATCATTTTTTGGAATTGGCTCATGATTTGAATCTTTATTTAGCTTAGATTATTCAAAATCTGTTCCAAACTGAACTCATCCTGTACAAGTACCTGTCTGGCTTTGCTTCCTTCGAACTGACCAAGGATCCCGGCGGCCTCCAGCTGATCTACGATGCGGCCTGCCCTGTTATAGCCCAGCGAAAGTTTTCGCTGGATCAGTGAAGTGGAACCCTGCCGGTGCTGTACCACAAGCCTGGCGGCCTCCTCAAACTTATCATCTCTCTTATTCAGGTCGACTTCAGGTTCCCTTCCGCCCTCCTCCTCCACAGGATTGAGCATCATGGCGGTGGAATATCCCTTTTGCTGACCGATGAAGTCTGTAACATCTTCTATTTCGGGTCCGTCCACAAAGGCGCACTGGAGACGAATGGGGTCACTTCCACTGAGAAAGAGCATATCACCCCTGCCAATTAACTGATCGGCACCAGGTCCGTCCAGGATGGTACGGGAGTCGATTCCGGAGGTGACGCGGAAGGCTATTCGAGCAGGAAAGTTGGCCTTGATAACACCGGTAATAATATTGGTGGTAGGCCTTTGGGTGGCAATAACAAGGTGAATACCAATGGCTCTTGCCAGTTGAGCCAGCCTGGAAATGGGATGTTCAATTTCCCTGCCGGCTGTCATAATCAAATCGGCAAATTCATCGATGATAACCACAATAAAAGGCATGAAATGGTGTCCTTTGTTAGGATTTAATTTGCGGTTGATGAATTTGTTGTTGTATTCCTTGATGTTTCTGACCTGGGCGTTTTTCAAAAGATTATATCTGTCGTCCATCTCAGCACACAGACTGTTCAGGGTGTGTATCACATGCTGGGTATCGGTAATAATGGCCTCTTCCGATTCGGGGAGCTTGGCCAGGTAGTGCCGTTCGATCTTGCTATAAAGGGAGAGTTCCACTTTTTTTGGATCGATCATTACAAACTTCAGCTGGGCTGGATGTTTCTTAAAGAGCAGAGAAGCAATGATGGCGTTTAGTCCAACTGATTTACCCTGACCGGTGGCTCCGGCTACAAGGAGGTGTGGCATCTTGGTCAGATCGAATACAAAGGTTTCATTGGAGATGGTTTTCCCAAGTGAAATGGCCAGTTCCATCTCAGCCTCCTGGAACCTCTTGGAAGCAAGGACCGATTTCAAGGAGACGATGCGCGGGTTCTGGTTGGGAACCTCAATACCAATGGTTCCTTTTCCGGGAATGGGCGCTATGATTCTGATTCCCAGTGCTGAAAGGCTCAATGCAATATCATCCTCAAGATTCTTGATCTTGGAGATTCTGATGCCCGGGGCAGGAACTATCTCATAAAGTGTTACTGTGGGGCCAATGGTGGCCTTGATCTTGTCGATCTTTATGTTATAGTTGCCCAGGGTCTCAACAATACGGTTCTTATTGGAAATGAGTTCTTCGTTGCTTACAGTTGACTCACCCTGATCGTAATCTTTCAACAGGCTCAGTGGCGGATATCTGAATTTGGGAAGGTCCAGGGTGGGATCATATTCACCCAGAGCTCCTTCGTCCGGATTAATATCTTCAGGCGAAGTAGTTTCAACAGTCATCTCCACATCTCCATCTGCCTTGAGATCATCCCCATTCTTAATCAGGTTTTCCTGCTTCTCAGGAGGAGCTTCATTTTTTTCCGAGACAATAAATGGTTCTTCTTCTATTTTTTGCTCACTGTCTTCCAAAGTAAGATCATGTACAGCCTCCTCCAGAACCGGGGTGTTCCCTGTGCGTTCAGCTTGTTCAGGAGCACTGGTAAAAGGATTTTCCCGGGCCCTGACCCATTCCAGAAAGGAGGTGGAAAAGAGGATCATGGCTGTATAGCAAGTGATCAGCAGGAAAATAGTGCCCGGTGTGCCAATGCTGGCCACAAGCCACCGGCTAAGGAAATAGCCGTGTTGCCCCCCCGGCCCACTACCAAGTATGCCACCTGCATCTCCAAACAGGAGTCCCAGGGTAATTGAAGAAAGAATTATTAGTAAAAGACTGTTTCTGACGGCTTTAGAAGACTTGAAGAGTCGGATCCTGTAGAGTGCCAGTGATCCTATTACCAGGATAAGCGGAAAGAGAAAACTGGATAATCCAAACCATCTATTAATTAATAAATTGGAGATCCATGCTCCCATTTTTCCTCCGGAATTTTCAACCCGGACCTCCGGACCGGAGAAGACCTTTCCCCATTCAAAATCCTGGTCCGTTTTCCAGTTAATCAGGTATGATATAAGTGACAGGATCAAAAATATTGCAAGCAGCAGGAATACAATTCCCATGGCATAGCGAAACCTGTCATCTCTAAAAAATGAAACCACAGATCCTAAGAAACTAACGATTGGTTTTTTCTTCTTCTTTTTTTTTTTCATTCTCCCGTATTAATAATACCCATCAAAGGTAATTATAGCTTTCTAAGGTAGTAATAAGGGCTTATGCAAGTCTATTCTTTTGTAAACAGACTGTTAATAATTTCTTCCATTAAAGGTCTGGTTACTGGCCTGTATTCTTCGGGGATCATAAAGATTTCAGACTCAATCATTCTGGATTCATTTATATCGCAGCTAAGATGCATTTTCAGGTAGCTCAGCTGAATTCGGAAATCCGAAAGGGGGTGGCCTATGGCGCCATAAGGGGTGCTGAGGTTGGGACTTGGCACCGAAAAGTCTCTTGTAAAATAGATGTGGAATACTTCATCGTCCGCACTTACCTCCACCTGCTCCGAATTAAGTCCGCCGATAACAGAGCGTTCCCCGGTGGTCCTGAAACTTAAATGAGCCGGAGCAATAATACCGGATGGAAGTTCCCCTTTCTCACCCCTGTAATAGACTTTGTTTCCAAAGAAATTGAGCAATGTAATAACCGTTTTATGCTTGAGATTGGCAATCTGGATGAGAGAGAACTGGTTAAAGAAACCTTCAATTTTGGTAACCACAAAATACTCGGTAAACCAGGAATCCATCTTCGTAGGCAGGATCCGGGTGGGTATATCTCCGGCCATGCTTTCCAGGTAATCTATATTATATTGAACATAGTGTGCCTCCACTATTTCGGGAAGAGCAATTGGACGATGGCAACTGTTCAACAGCAGAGAAAGTAGGAACAGAAAGGAGAGATGAATTTTATGCGACACGTTATTTAATGCAAATTTTATGCAAATTTAGAAAAATATCTCTTGTTATATGTTTAAGAATCTCTTTTTATCACGAGCGAAAGTTGTTGAAATATTTAGATTTGCAAAAATCATTTAGTCAACCGCTTATGAATAAACTCGCAGTTGTAGCTCTCGGAGGGAACGCTCTTCTTCGAGATAATCAGTTGGGGACAATTGATGAACAGGAACAGAACACAACCGATACTCTGGAGAATCTCATCTTTCTGATACGCGAAGGTTATGATCTGGTGATCACCCACGGAAACGGTCCTCAGGTGGGGAACATCTTGATGCGGAACGATGCAGGGGAGGAGAATTATGGCCTGCCTCAGATGCCTCTGGATATCTGTGTGGCTGATTCCCAGGGAGGGATCGGGTATATGATTGAGCGAATGTTGCGGAATATTCTGCATAAAAACGGCATGGACCGTGAAGTGGTAACACTGGTGACCATGGTCCTGGTGGAGGAAAATGACCCGGCCTTCCAGAAACCCACGAAAAGGGTGGGAAAGACTTATAGCAAGGAGGAGGCAGACAAGATTGCAGGGGAGAAAGGCTGGATCTTTCAGCAGGATAAAAAGCGTGAAGGTGGATACCGCAGGGCGGTACCCTCACCGAGACCCGTTGAGATTATTAATGAAAAGGTAGTTGAAAAGCTGGCCAGGCAGGGGAACATCGTGGTGGCTACAGGGGGAGGAGGTGTGCCGGTATACAGGGATGATGAGGGCCGTCTCAGACCTTCCGAAGCAGTGATTGATAAGGACCTGGCTTCTGCACTTCTCGGGGCAAGAATCGGAGCCGACGAGTTCTATATTCTTACAGATGTACCTTTTGTCTACATTAACTACGGCACCCCGCAACAGGAAGTAAAAGAGTTTCTGAATCACAAGGATACGCTTTCTTACCTGGAGGAAGGTATGTTCGGGGAAGGCGATATGGCCCCGAAAATCAGGGCAGCTCTCCAGTTTATTGAGAACGGAGGAGAAAAAAGTGTGATTACCGAAGCCTTTAAGCTGGAAGATCGTAGCTATGGAACAAAAATTACCAGAGAATACGATCAGTAACAATTTATATTAATTTTGTCTGACTAATCAAAAAATACTCAATTATTATGGCATTTAATCTGCGCAACCGGCATTTTCTGACACTGCTTGATTTTACTCCACAGGAGATTCGTTTTCTGCTGGATCTGGCATTCTCACTGAAAAAAGCAAAGTACAATGGTACAGAAGTTCCCCGCTTGAAAGGAAAGAATATTGCATTGATCTTTGAAAAGAGCTCCACCCGAACCAGGTGCGCTTTCCAGGTGGCTGCACAGGATCAGGGAGCAGGTGTTACTTACCTGGGAACTTCGGGATCACAGATAGGATATAAGGAGTCCATGAAAGATACTGCCAGGGTGCTGGGCCGCATGTATGACGGTATCGAATACAGGGGATTCGGACAGAGTGTTGTAAATGAACTTGCCGATAATGCGGGTGTGCCGGTATGGAATGGCCTTACTACTGAGTTTCATCCTACTCAGATCCTGGCCGACTTTATGACCATGATGGAGCACTCCCGTAAACCGCTTGAGGAGATGAAATTCTGTTATCTGGGTGATGCCCGTAACAACATGGGTAACTCCTTAATGGTGGGTGCAGCCAAAGTTGGTATGGATTTCAGGGCAGCCGCCCCGGCCTCGGTTCAGCCCGAAGAGTCGCTGATTAAACAATGCCGTGATATTTCAACAAAAACTGGCGGAAAGATTACCATTACCGATGATGTTCAGAAAGCAGTTAAGGATGCAGATTTTCTATATACTGATGTTTGGGTTTCCATGGGCGAGCCTGAGAGTGTGTGGGAAGATCGTATCAAACTGCTTAAACCCTACCAGGTGAATATGGATGTGATAAATGCAACTGGTAATCCTGAAGTGAAATTTCTGCATTGTCTGCCGGCCTTCCATAACAGGGAGACCAAACTGGGAGAGGAGATCTTCCAGAAATTCGGACTGGAAGCCATGGAAGTAAGTGATGAGGTTTTCGAATCGGAACACTCCATTGTTTTTGATGAGGCGGAAAACCGGATGCATTCGATAAAGGCTATTCTTGTTGCAACACTGGGAGCTTAGAAGAAAAGATACCGTATAAAAAAGAATAGAATTACACCACATACCATCAGCTTCAGGCCCACTCCCAGTAAGAATCCCATAAAGGAACCCCATGCGGCCCGCAGGGCATCCCTGTCTTTCTTTCCGGTAGAGATCTCACCTATATAGGCTCCCAGGAACGGACCGATAATGATGCCAGGGGGACCGAAAAACAGGCCTACCACCACGCCTATGGTAGCTCCCCATACACCACGTTTGGACCCTCCGTATTTTTTTGTTCCCATGATGGGCACTACATAGTCGAGAACAGTGACCAGAACAACGAAGAAGAGAAGGATCCATAAGGTATTTTCATAGGCCTGCCCATGATCACTTATATAATCGGTCCATTTTAATAAGAGTAAACCTGCCCAGCTAATGGGCGGTCCGGGGATTATGGGTAGTACACTTCCAAAAAAACCTATCAGCACGAGTACCGTTCCCAGAACGGCCAGGGTAATATCCATATCTAATGATTTGAAATTCCAACAATATCATCAAAAGCTGCATAGACCACGCAGAATGAAAAGGGCATGGTCAACAGGATGCCAATGCCCAGAACCATAAGACCCAGGAGATTAATGCCTGCCAGGATCAGGAAGAGTAAGAGTATTTGCCAGAAGTTACCGGAAACGGCTTTTCTGCTTAGCCTTATGGCTTCGCCGGGATCTTTGTTGTAGAACCAGGCAAACATATGAGCGAAGGTGTACGAGACGGCAAAGTAGATCCCGGGGATGAACAGCATGGCCAGTCCCAGCAGAACTACCAGGAATATGAGCAGGTTCAGTTTTAGCAGGGTAGCTGTTTTTATAAAGCCTTTAACGAGATCGGAAAATTCAATGGGCTCATTCCTGCTGGCAAGGTGTGCCATGTGAAAATAGGAGGCCATAACAGGTCCCCCGAGCAACAAAGCAGTGATGGGATTAGAAAAGACAATGGCACCGAGAATGGAGAAGATGATAAACTCCGCCGGCGCCTTGCGCAGTAGGTCAAATCCTACCTGGAGGAGATTCTCAATGCATAGCCTGTACCCTGAGGAAGCTTCCTCAACCCGCTGTTCCATGTTAATAACCACCTCCATATGTTAACTTTTTCGAAAATTAGGAAAAAATTATACATTTATTAATAAAGAGGGGAAGAGATGGAAGAACATGAGAACCTGTATGAGAAGATCCGGGATATCCTGGGCAGGAGTCCGGGAAACCTTAAAGTTCTGGAACAGAAGATCGATATAGATCTGCAGATGGAATATTACGATTGCTCCATGCGGATTCGGGTGGACAGGGAAGAGAAGTGGGCCCTGGACCATATGCAGTACCTTATGGAACCAGGTTACTCTGTGGATGTTAAGAAGGAGATACTTGCCAGGTTGGCCAGTATTGAAAAAGTAGAGTGCTACCGGGCCATCGAGACCTTTTTGCAGAATGCCGTGGAACCAATACGTTCATGGGCATTACTTGCTTTGAATGAGAGTCGGATGTTGCTGGAAAGTAAAATCTTGGATGAGAACCAGGTTTTTATTTCTACAGGGCTGGGGGGGAAGGATGAGAAACTGCGCTATTTTGTAGTACTGATGACCCGTACACGGGCCGACCTGACTCCAAGTCAGCAGATGGTTATCAGAAATGAATTTGAATTTACCCTGAAGAAGTTTGATGCTGTGATAGAGGAATCAGATTTTTCCGGTTACCTGGCCACCATGCTGTTGCTTCTGCCCATGATCCACTCCTTGAAATCAGCCTTCAAGGAGGCCATCGATGAATGCAACAGGTACGGCAATTTCCTGAATGACGATTTTATTGTAACCAATGTAAGGGTTCTCTCTTTTGGAGAGATAGAGAATTTTCTGGAACGCAGCAATGATAAGGATTAAGCGCTCTCCTCACCAAGATCTTCAAACTCAACGTTTGTGAAATCCTTTTCTGTATCTGCAACTTCTTCTACAGGAGCTTGTTTCCCAATATCTTTCATTATGTCTTCTTCCAGTTCGATGGGCTGTGGGTTGGCTTCGCGGATATAGGCAATAATCTCATTCAGGCTTTCTGCAAATTTGTCAAAATCTTCTTTGTAGAGAAAAAGTTTGTGTTTTTCATAGAAAAACTTTCCGTCGCGGTTAAATCTTTTTTTACTCTCTGTAATTGTTAGATAGTAGTCGTTTCTGCGGGTTGCTTTCACATCAAAAAAATAGGTTCTTTTCCCGGCTCTAACAGCCTTGGAATGAATCTCTTCCCGTCCTGCGCCATCTGATGCATACTCTTCAGATTTAACATTTCCATCATCAATCATTAGGTAAGATTTGGTTAGGGTTTGTTTAGTTCCATTTCAAAAGTGTAAAATATTTTAAACATATTCAAATTTTACCCATTTTAGCTTCCGACTAAACTTGCTGTTGAACAGATGTTTTATAGAATGAAATTTAATGTAAATTTGCATCGTTACTAAAATTATTTACTGGTTCTTTTACAAATGATCAGCAGGAGACAATTACGGATTAAGGCATTGCAATCTCTTTTTGCCTATTATACTACAGGCAGAGAGGATATGAGGCGCTCGGAAAAGGAACTTCATTTCAATATTGAAAAATCATATGAGCTTTATCACTACCTGCTTCTGTTGATTATCGATGTGATCCTCTATGCAGAATCGAGAATTGAGATTGCGCTTAACAAGAGGATTCCCACACATGAGGACCTTAATCCCAATACTCGTCTTGTTAAAAACAGCTTAGTGAAACAGCTGAGAAACAATGGGCATTTGCTCAGGTTTGTTGAACAGCACAAACTGAACTGGGCCAACCATCCCGAGTTGATCAAAGAGATCTATACCCGCCTGCTAGAAAGTGAAGAGTATAAAGTTTACATGAGTGCAGAGGAGAATGGATATGCCGAAGACAAGCGTCTGATTACCTTTGTCTATACTCACATCATATTTTCCAGCGAATTGCTCGATTCCATTATGGAAGAACAGAGTATTTACTGGAATGACGATCTGGAGTTTATCACCAGCATGATTGTGAAGACCTTCAAGAAGTTCAGGGAGGAGGATGGACCCGATAAAGCGCTGATGGATCTTTATAAGAACAGGGAGGATAGGGATTATGTGGTAAAACTTTATAGGCAGACGATTTTGCATCACGAGGAATATGTGGAGTACATCAAGCAAAACACAAGGAACTGGGACCTGGAGCGGATCGCATTTATGGATATATTGATTATGCAGATTGCCATTGCCGAACTGGTGGCCTTTCCTTCTATTCCCATCAAGGTTACGCTGAATGAGTACTTGGAGATAGCAAAGTTTTACAGTACCAGCAAGAGTAGTATATTTATCAACGGGGTATTGGATAAGGTGGTGAATCAATTGAAGGAGGAGAAGAAAGTTTTAAAAACGGGGAGGGGCCTGATAGGTGAGAATGATTAATCCTGGCCTCTTTGTATCAGGGGGTATCCTGGGTCTGCTAATAGGTATATTGCCATCCTGTGGCGGACAAAATGGCAGTGGAACTATAGAAAACCGCATAGAGGTAAACGTGCAGGAAGTGCCACAGGGGCAGCCTGTTATAAAGTTTGATACCCTTGTTTATGATTTTGGAACAATCATTGAAGGTGAAAGGGTGGTCTGTTATTTTGATTATAGCAATGTGGGAGGTGCCGATCTGCTGATCACTGCCGTGGAGGTCACCTGCGGGTGTACCACTCCAGATTGGAGCCGTGAGCCACTGGTGCCTGGAGGGACGGGGAGTATGAAAATAATTCTTGATGCATCGGGCCGCAGCGGCGCACAACGCAAGCTTGTTACAGTCCGGTCGAATGCTGGCAACAGTGAGATTCGTTTGACCATAAAAGCGAACGTGAATGAGAATGTTTAATTAAATAAATTTTAAAGAATGGATTTTTTATTTCAGATTTTAGCTGCGCCAGCCGGACCAGGCGGTGCTGCAGGAATGCAATCGTTAATTTTTTTGCTGCTGATTATCGTGGTATTCTACTTTTTTATGATTCGCCCTCAGGTGAAGAAGCAAAAGGAGGCCACAAATTTCAGGAATGCACTGAAAAAAGGCGATAAAGTGGTAACAACAGGTGGTGTTTACGGAAAGATCAACGATGTGAAGGATCGTACAGTAACTCTTGAAATTGCTGATAACGTAACTATAAAGGTTGATAAAACTGCAGTAACAGCTGAACCTTCAGAGCAGGCTCCGGCTAAAAAATAAAGCTTTGCCTTGTGGAAAATAGTTTCCTCCAGAAATGGCCCAGGGTACCGGAAGGACAAAAACTTCAATTCAGGAGAAAGCTCCTGTTGTTTTCTGTTTTTCTACTGATCTCTGCGTCTATCTGGTTGCTCAATGCATTGAGCAAGAATTATTCCACCGTAATTGAGTATCCCCTGGTGTATACGGATTTTCCGGAGGACAAGGTTTTTGTGGGTGAAATGCCCGGAAATCTTAATCTTCAGATTAATTCACATGGCTATGCTCTTTTACGGTATAAACTATTCAGGAAACCGGTGCCCATCAGCTTTAAGATTTCAGCCTTCAACCTGAGCAGGGGCCAGGACAGCTCCAGTGCCTATATATTGACCCGCTATCTTAAGGACCAGATTGCAACACAGTTACCTGCTGAACTGCAGTTACTGGAGATCAAACCGGATACACTTCATTTTCAGTTCGCTGACCTGGTAACCAGGATGGTGAAGATCAAGCCAGATTTTGTCTTCACCATCGATAAGCAGTTTACCATTAAGGATAAGATTGAGCTTATTCCCGATTCAGTGGAGGTAAGTGGTCCGGATCTGATTCTCGATACTTTGGAATATGTCTATACAGAACGGTACGATCTGGGGGAACTTACACGGGACTATAGCGATAAGGCTCGGCTGAATAAACAGCCTGACCTGAACTATGGTCTCTCTAGAGTGAACTGTTCCATAGAACTGGAGCGCTTTACTGTCCTGCAGGTTACAGTGCCTATCGATGTGCTGAACCTGCCTGACAGTATTCTCCTTCAAACCTTTCCCCCGAGTATAAAACTTAACTGCAAGGTTGGACTGAGTAAATATGAGAGTATTGAAGGCTATCCTTTCAGAGCACAGGTTGATTATCAAGAGATTGAGGATGGGGTGACAGCCCTGAATGTAAGTATTCAGAATATGCCTCTTTACCTGCTTGGGTTTGAGTATTATCCGAAGAATGTAGAATTCCTGAAGTCCAGAAGGTAATGTTTAAGCTTGGTTTAACCGGTGGTATAGGGAGCGGAAAAACCCTTGTTTGTAGTGTTCTTGAAAAATTGGGTGTTCCGGTTTATTATGCTGACATCAAGGCACGGAACCTGATGAACAGCGATACGGATCTACAAGCCGGTATTGTAAATATGTTCGGAGAAAGGGCCTATACTAAGGAAGGCCTGAACAGGGCCTTCCTGGCAGAGTCGGTTTTTGGGGATCAGGAGAGGTTGTCCAGGCTCAACAAGCTGGTTCATCCTGTTGTAAGAGCGGATTTTATCAGCTGGGTTGCAAGGCAGGGCAGAACAGCCTATGTGGTGGAAGAGGCGGCCATTTTGTTTGAAAGTGGTGCCAGCCTGGAGATGGATCTGTCGGTTCTTGTATATGCACCACAGGAAATCCGGATTCGCAGGGTGATGGAACGGGATCATTTGGAACGGGATGCTGTGCTTAAACGCATGGAACACCAGATCAGTGAAGAAGAGAAGAAGAAGTTGGCCGATCATGTCATAAATAATGACGGAACAGCGATGCTTCTGCCCCAGGTGATCGAGTTGCATAAGAGAATATTAAACAGTAGATAAACAGATATGGCTAAATTTGGAAAATGGGTTGGACTTGGATTGGGATGGGCCCTGGGTGGTCCCATTGGCGGGATCCTCGGGCTTGCAGTGGGCTCAATATTTGATTCTGGAAGCAATGCTGCATCAGGACAACCCGGACAGGTAAGAAGTTCGCGAACCCAGACACTTCGTGGCGATTATGCTGCTTCCTTACTGGTTCTTTGTGCCGCGGTGATGAAAGCCGATGGCAGGGTAATGAAAAGCGAGCTGGATTACGTAAAGCGCTATTTCGTGACCCGCTTCGGTAATGATACCGCTTCGGAAGCTGTGGTGATGTTGCGCGATATTCTGAAGCAGGATATTCCGCTTAGGGATGTAACCAACCAGCTATCACAGCGGCTCGATTATTCTTACAGGCTGGAGATGCTCCATTTTCTCTTTGGGATCGCCTCTGCAGATGGTACGGTCAGTGACCAGGAAAACGACGTGATTCAGAAAATCGCCGGTTATATGAGTATCACTAACTCCGATTTCCAGAGCATCAGGGCCATGTTTGTGAGCCAGACCGATGCCTCTTATAAGATCCTGGAGATTGAACCTACCTGTACCGATGAGGAAGCAAAAAAAGCATATCGCAGAATGGCCATGAAGTATCATCCTGATAAAGTGAGTCATCTGGGTGAGGATTTTAAAAAGGTGGCCCATGAAAAGTTCAGGAAGGTGCAGGCAGCTTATGAGCAGATTAAGAAAGAGCGTGGATTGAATTAGAAGTACTATATTTGCAAGACCTTATTTAGAAGTATGAAGACGATTCAGTTAAAAGACATTCTGGCCATATCGGGCAAAGGCGGCTTATTTAAGTTTATTGCACAGGCGCGCAATGGTATTGTTGTAGAATCCCTGGAGGATAATAAAAGGCATGTGGCACCAGCTACAGCCCGGGTTAGTTCACTGGTGGATATTGCCATTTTCACCATCGATGAGGAGGTTCCGCTGGCAGATATATTCTTTATGATTTATGAGAAGGCTGAGGGAAAGGACACCCTGTCCCATAAAGCGCCTGTTGAAGAGTTGAAAAACTACTTTAAGGAGCTGGTTCCGGAATACGACGAAGATCGTGTCTATGTTTCTGATATCAAGAAGGTATTCCAATGGTATAATCAGCTAAAGCAGCACGAACTGCTTGAAGTGATTGAAAAGGAAGAAAAGGAAGAAGATTCAAAAGAAGAAGCTTCCGAAAAACCTGAGAAAGATAAGGTCGGAGCTAAATAGATTTGGCCTCCTGCCAGATTGCCTCCATTTCATCAAGGCTCATTTCTCTCAATGAGTGCCCCCGCTCACCTGCCACCTTTTCCAGATATTTGAATCTGGAAATAAATTTCCTATTGGTCCTTTCCAGGGCTGTTTCGGGTTCAATGTCATAGAGACGTGCTGCATTCACCACGGAGAACAGCAGGTCACCGATTTCATCTTCCATGCGTTCCTTTTTCTGACCATGGATGAGTTCATGTTTCACCTCGTTGATCTCTTCGTAAACTTTATCCCAAACCTGTTCCCTGTTATCCCAGTCAAAGCCTACAGCCCGAACCTTATCCTGGATCCGGTGCGATTTGATCAATGCAGGTAATGAGATGGGAACACCGGCCAGAACACTACGGTTTCCTTCTTTAAGCTTCAGATCTTCCCAGTTCTCAAGTACCTCCGTCGAATCTTTTACCTTCTGTTCACCAAATACATGGGGGTGCCTAAATACCAGTTTATCACAGACGCCATTGAGCACATCGGCAATGTCAAAAGCACGTTTTTCAGATCCGATCTTCGAATAGAAAACAATATGAAGCATCAGGTCGCCCAGCTCTTTCCGGATTTCTTCCAGATCATTATCCATAATGGCATCTGCCAGTTCATAAGTTTCCTCGATAGTCAGGTTCCGCAGGCTCTCCAGGGTCTGTTCCCTGTCCCACGGACACTTCTCTCTCAACTCATCCATCACTTCTAACAGGCGTTCAAAGGCCTTCAGCTTCTCTTCCGTACTATGCATATTATCATTCTTTGAATTCAACTCTGATGGTTGAGTTAGTTGTTAATCTGATTAAACCTGCCGCATTTCCTTCTCTCATGGCTATTTCCAGCATTCCGGAGGAGTTGAATATGGCCAGCAGGTCGCCCGGATCCGACTCATTATAACGTTGATTGATCCTGTTTATCGTATAGTGTTTGCTCTGTACATAGATTACAAAGGGCCGGTCGTTTCCAACCCGCCTGAATAGCTCCTCTGAGATATTTGTAATGGCATTCTGGTAGGAGTCAATATGAATCACACTTCCTATAATGGTAGTATCCTCAATGGTGGCCCGCAAGGGGGTTTGTCTGTTATAGTCCTTTGCAGGTGAACCCAGTTTGCTGAGTGGGGTCCCGGCCGACAGGGAACAGGCAGCACTGGCAAAGACCGACAGGGCCAGAAATGTATCCGGATTCTCCTGGTAATTTCCTGTAAGACGGACCACTTCTTCCGGCTTGCTTCCTTCAAGCAGACCCAGAATACCATTGTCAGCACAGAGAAAGAATTGCTTGTCTAAGCGTGCCCCGAGAAGCTGTCTTCCTTCCTCAGGTTCAGTGTTCACAGCGATGATGTGTATGGTGTTTTCAGGAAAGTGGGGGTAAGAGTTCCTGACCACAAAAGCAGCCTGGGAACTATTGAATGTTTTAATACTATGGTTAATGTCAATAATTTGTGCTTCAGGACAGGCAGATAGGAGTTTCCCCTTTAATGATGCAACATAGTAATCATTTTCGTTCCAATCGGACGTCAGGGTAATAATGTGCATGGGTGTATGACAGGGATTTTCTTATTGGAATGTTGGAAAAAACAACTTAATTTGCACATCCAAAAATAGTGATTATAATTTAATTTATGGCGGAAAAACTGATCTATTTGGAAGGGGTCGATCCCGTTGATTTCTACGGTGTAAACAATGTTCGCTTCAATAAATTCATCGAGTTATTTCCAGATTTAAAAGTTGTTTCCAGGGGAAATGAGATCCGTATTCAGGGGAAGAAAGAGCGTCTGGTGGATTTTGAGGAGAAGGTGGATCTGTTTTTGCGTTATCTGAGAAAATTTCAATCGGTAACCTTGCCTGATCTGGACGATCTTTTAAAAGGTACCGTTGATCATAAGAATGAGGTAGGGGGACCGGATGGGGAAGTATTGCTTTACGGGGAGAGCGGAAAAAGGATCAGGGCGGTAACTATTAATCAGAAGCGGCTGGTTGACGAAGGCATGCTCAATGACCTGCTCATTGCCGTAGGACCTGCTGGAACAGGAAAAACCTATACGGCTATTGCCATGGCTGTGAAGGCATTGAAAGAACGTGAGGTAAAGAAGATTATCCTGACCCGGCCCGCAGTGGAAGCAGGTGAGAAACTGGGTTTTTTGCCTGGTGATTTTAAGGAAAAACTGGATCCTTATCTGCAGCCTCTTTATGATGCCCTGAGAGATATGATTCAGGCCCGTAAGCTGATTCAGTTCATGGAGGATGGCACGATTCAAATTGCTCCTCTTGCTTACATGAGGGGGCGCACCCTTGACGATGCCTTTGTGATCCTGGACGAGGGGCAAAATGCCACATCCAGCCAGTTTAAGATGTTCCTGACCAGGATGGGACCCAATGCACGATTTATTGTTACCGGCGACGATTCACAGGTAGATCTTCCAAGGCGTGAAGATTCTGGACTGGTACAGGCCATAAAGATTCTAGACGGAATCAAGGGGATTTCCATTATCCGTTTCGACGATCGGGATATCATCAGGCACAGGCTTGTGAAGTCAATTGTCAAAGCCTATGATAGTGCCAGACCCAGTAAATAGGAGAAAAAATATAACTTTAGCAAAAATAGAATCAGTTATGGCAAATGCATTAAAAGGTACAGCATTTAAACTGGCAGGACAGAAGAGTCTGTATACAGGAAAGGTTCGTGATGTGTACAATATCAACGATGACTACCTGGTGATGGTGGTTTCCGACAGGATTTCAGCATTTGATGTGGTTCTGCCACGAGGCATCCCATACAAAGGTCAGGTACTTAACCAGATCGCGTCCAAGTTCCTGGATGCTACTGCAGATATCGTTCCTAACTGGAAGATTGATTCGCCAGATCCCAATGTTACAGTGGGCCTTATGGCTGATCCTTTTAAGGTGGAAATGGTGATCCGGGGGTATGTAACGGGTCATGCCTGGAGAGAATACAGAGAGGGAAAAAGGACCATATGTGGAGTAGCCATGGCTGAAGGCTTGAAGGAACATGACCGTTTTCCGGAACCGATCATTACACCGACCACCAAGGCAGACGAGGGGCATGATGAGGATATTTCCAGGGAGGAAATTCTGTCCAGCGGCCTGGTCTCAGAAGAGGATTATGTAATGCTTGAGGGGTATACCCGCGCACTATTCCAACGTGGAACTGAAATGGCTGCTGAAATGGGACTGATTCTTGTTGATACCAAGTATGAGTTTGGTAAAAAGGATGGAAAGATTGTTCTGATCGATGAGATACACACCCCCGACTCGTCCAGGTATTTCTATGCTGATGGGTACGAGGAGCGTCAGGCCAGTGGTGAGAAACAGAAGCAACTATCCAAGGAGTTTGTAAGGCAGTGGCTTATAGCCAACGGTTTCCAGGGAAAAGAGGGACAGGAAGTTCCTTTTATGCCCGATGCATTTGTTGAGGAGGTATCTGAAAGGTATATCGAGCTCTATGAAAGCATTACCGGGGAGAAGTTTGAGAAAGCAGACACGAATAGTATCGAGGACCGTATTCTAAAGAATATCAATGATTTTATATCAAAATAGCAAGCTTCTTTTTCTTTTCTTGGCAGCCTTCTTACTGCAGGTCCCCCTGGAGGCACAGGAAACCGTTTCGGTTGAGAGAACCAACAATAAGGTGATACTGGAAGGAACTGTATACTACATTCATGTGGTGAAACCAGGAGAGACCCTCTACGCAATTTCAAAAGCCTATAATGTGTCGCAGAAGGAAATTGCCGTTGAGAATCCGGGAGTAATATCAGGTTTGCAGATTGGTCAGGCACTGAAGATTCCCGTTGATCCAAAAATCCAGAATGAGCTTGATACTTCAGATATGCCTGAACCTGGCGAGACAGGGAAATACCATACCATATTGCCTGGAGAAACCCTATATGGAATTGCCAGGATATATGATCTGAAAGAGGAGGATATTGAGGAGGCAAACAGGGGACTTAGCCCGGAAAATCTCAAACCGGGTAAGCGTTTAAGAATCCCGGAGCCTGAAACAGGGGAAGAGGAGCATTCCTATAATGAAGAGGGCTTTGTTTATCATAAGGTTAAAAGAAAAGAGACACTCTACTCCATTGCAGGATATTTCAAAGTATCCATTGAAGAGATTCGGGCTGTTAATCCGGAATTGGGGTGGGGTGGACCCAAAACAGGACAGATAATCAGGATTCCTGCACCGCAGCTTAGAGACAATGGATCAACTTATCTTGCTGATGAAAGTGAGATGGATGCTTACGATTATCAGGAGTTGGACGACAGGCATGCCAATATAAATCGTAGCTACCGGGTAGCCTTTTTTATTCCCTTTGATTTCAGAGAGATGGAGCCATTGGATTCTCTAATTAAGGATGTAAAGTCAGCAAGCCGGAAAAACAGAATTGTCGAACGCTACAGGAGGGAACAGAATATCCCGCAATCGGTTCATTTCCTGGAATTTTTCCAGGGCACCCTGTTGGCTATTGATTCTATGAGACAAATCGGGATGAAGCTGGATGTTCGCTATTTTGATACTCGCAAAAGTTTGGACCGGACCCGTACTATTTTGAGTGATGATGAACTGGAAGATTTTGATCTTTTTTTCGGGCCTTTCTATGACTACAACCTGGAGCTGGTTTCGGAATTTGCCCGTCAGCACAGGATTCCCCTAGTCACACCTTTTCATAATGACCTTGCTTTGTTGCAGACCAATCCCTACCTGTTTCAATTAAGTCCCTCCATGGAGAAGGGATATAAGGAGACTGCCAAACTTGTGGCCAGCAAGCACATGTACAATATTGTCTATGTCAGGCAGAACGATTCAGTGGATGCTGCGAAGCATGAGTATTTCAAACAACTGATTTTTGATGGGCTTGATGATTATCATCCTAGCGATCCTGTGCGTTTCAAGGAGGTGATTCTTGAACTTAAACATACAGACAAGATTATCCATTCATTGTCGCCCGATAAGCCTAACCTTGTAGTGGTCCCCACCGCGGATGAGGCGCTGGCCAGCTCTGTGGTTCAATCGCTTTTCTATCAGTTGAAAAATTATGATATTGAGGTGATCGGAGGTCCCCATTGGACAGAATTTTCAACCATTAAATTCAAGTATTTTCACGAGCTCAATCTTATATTCTATAGCTCCTTCTGGGTAGATTATCATGCTCCGGGAGTGGAGGATTATATGACAAAATACCGCAGTCATTTTTATAACGAACCTGGTATTATCTCCACAAAGGGCGTCAACTATGGCATCCTGGGTTACGATATGAGCTTCTATTTTTTGAATGCACTGAGAAAATATGGATCTCGGTTTATTTTGTCTCTTGATGAATATCAGCCCGGCCTGGTCCAGGGTCCCTTCCAGTTTGAACGTCTTTCAGGAAACGGTGGATATGAAAATGTACATATCCCTTTTTATCAGTTTTTTCCTGACATGAGTATCAGACAGATTGAAGTTCCCGATCTGCCCTTAAGGCACTATTTTTTCAATCCTATGGATAATTATAAGAAGAGAAAGTATCTCAATAATGAGCGAAAGCGTAATTAATTGCAGGAGGAGGATTGATATGAGAATTCCATGGGCTGTGATTAGCCTGCTATTTTTTGTTAGCGCATGTTCAGGTAAGAAGAATGAGCTGAAGGAGACAGGAACACTTGATTCCTATGTGCTGGTGGTCTCTTTTGATGGATTCAGATGGGATTATTCAGACCTTTACGAAACGCCAAACTTTGATGATATGGCGCTGCATGGAGTGAAAGCTGCACACCTGATCCCTTCTTTTCCGACCAAGACATTCCCCAACCACTATACCCTTGCAACGGGACTCTATCCCGATCACCATGGTATTATAAACAATAGTTTTTATGTGCCTGAGCTTGGAAAGATCTACCGGATAGGAGATCGTTCCATGGTCACCAATCCGGATGCCTATTTTGGAGAGCCCATCTGGGTGACGGCCGAAAAGCAGGGAGTGAAATCGGCCTCTTATTTCTGGGTTGGAAGCGAAACTGCTATCATGGGAGTCTCTCCCTCATATTGGTATACCTATAATGGTGATGTTCCTTATCAGGACAGGGTGAACGAGGCCATTGAATGGTTAACCATGCCTCTGGATAAGCGACCCGGACTGGTTTTCCTGTATTTTGATGAACCCGATGGAATAGGACATTATGCCGGTCCCGAGCATGAAGAGACTGCCAGGGTAATCGAGTCGCTGGATTCACTGCTTGGATACCTTCGGAGTGAAATATCCAAACTTGAATATGCTGACCGTGTGAATTTGATTGTTCTCTCCGATCATGGTATGGGGTCCATTTCAAGCGATAAATATGTGAATCTGTCAACCTATGTGAAGGAAAACTGGGCCGTCAGCGTAATTGGAGGAAACCCCGTTTACCTCATTGAACCGGAAGAGGGCTGCGCCGATTCCATCACCTTTGCACTTAATAATGCTGAGGGTGTCACTGCCTGGCAGAAGGAGGATATCCCGGTGCGACTTCACTATGGGAGCAGCCCGCGTTTTCCTGGAATTGTGGTGGTGGCCGACAGCCTGTGGAGCATTGGAACCAAAGCGGATCCTTCAGGCTATTCAGGAGGCGCACATGGCTACGACAATGCCTTTAGCGATATGAATACCATCTTTTATGCCGAGGGGCCAGCCTTCAGGTCGAATTATTCATCACCCTCCTTCTCCAATGTGGAGGTCTATGGCATTATTGCACATATTCTGGGGCTCGATCCTGCCGCAACAGATGGCAACATTGAGAATATTTCCCATATTTTCAAGGCCGAATAGGCAAGGATTGTTCTATCAAAAAAGCCGCCCTTTAATTGGAGCGGCTTTTTTTGTGTCCTTATTGTATGCTTGCTACTTGGTTGCGTTTTCCAATTTTTTCAAGATAGAGAAGATAAACATTGCAGAGAGCAAGCAGGTTACAACGAAAATGCCCCACAGTTGCCACAGCTGAATCTTTTCCCAGAAGAAGCTTCCGATAAAGAGTAACTTGTTACCCACGGCGGTGGCCAGAAGCCATCCACCCTGCATCACACCCTGGAACCTGGTTGGTGCCACCTTCGAAACGAAAGAGAGTCCCATGGGACTCAGGAAGAGCTCTGCAAAGGTAAGAACCAGGTAAGTCGACATCAGCCAATAGGGCATAATGCGGGAAGAATCGGGGACCGGATTCACTTGCACCACGTCACCGGCATCGTTTAGTACCTGCAGGTCGACTGGAGATACAAGATGGAGCGATCCAATAACCATAACTACAAAACCCATGGCAGCGATAACCATTCCGATGGCAATCTTTTTGGGAGTTGAGGGCTCCATCCCTTTTTTATTGAGCCATGCAAAAGCTGCCATGACCACAAATGTCAGGGAAACGATAAAGAGTGGATTGAATGATTGAAAAACTTCAGGTGCAATGGGATTGCTTGCATTTCCCTGTGAGTATAAGTAGTATCCCACCGATCCGCCAACTATAGTCATGACGGCCCCGATGATTCTCTTATTCTTAAATGTATTCTTACCCATCAGTAAAACAATGCCGGCAATGAATACAATTACAGAGAGAATTCTCCAGAGAGTGAAGAACATAAAGGTACCCTGCCCCACTGTTTTCACCGTATAGTCCCTGGCAAAGAAGGTCATGGTAAGTCCGTTCTGGTGGAAGCCCATCCAGAAGAAGATCACTACGAAGAATACCAGCAGCAGAGATACCACCCGTTGTTTCTCCTCTTTAGTGGCAATCATAACGATCCAGGTGACAAAGGCCACAAAGAGGCCGATGGCTGATCCGGTGGCAATATCTTTTAAAAAGCTAATCAATATGGCAGCAACAGCACCGGCAGCCAGTGCAACCGGGATGGCCAGTGGCTTCTCCCTGAGGGTAAGGGTTTTTTCTCCGGCAACCTTTTCCCGCTTGGGAAGGTGCTTGTGGAAAATCAGGTAGGCCATAAGTGAGATCACCATGGCAATGGCGGCAATTCCAAAGGCGAAATTATATCCCTTTGAAAAGACGTCGATATATGAATTAGCGAATGCACCCAGGTCGGTCACAGGTCCGTTCAGGCTAACTGCATCAGCAAGTTGCTGAAAAACTGATGTATTCTCAAGAATTCCGTCCTTGTACTGGTGACAGAGCGCCGGGATACTTCCATCATGAAGAAAACCATTGGACTTCAGCCACCAGTTCCGGACTCCCATGGCAGCAAAGGGAGCGAAGAAGGCACCCACATTGATCCCCATATAGAAGATCAGGAAGGCGTTATCGCGTACCTTGTCATATTTGGGGTCATCATAGAGCTGTCCAACCACTGCCTGCAGGTTTCCCTTGAAGAAACCGTTACCTATGGCGATGGTGAAGAGAGCGACAACAGTAACCGAATAGGGCAGTCCGGGAACTGCCATCATGATGTATCCCACGAACATTATGATCTGTCCAAGTGAGATCACAGCTGTATATTTCTTAGTGGCATCTGCCAGGATTCCGCCCAGCAGGGCCAGGGCATAGATGGCAAAATAGAACCAGCTGTATATGTCCCCTGCTTTCTCAGCAGAGAGTCCAAATTTTGCCTGCAGAAACAGAACAAGGATCGCCATCATGGTGTAGAAACCAAAACGTTCCCCCATATTCGCAAAGAAGGCCACGTAAAGTCCTTTAGGATGTCCTTTTAACATTGAGATTAGTTTTTATGAATACTCGATTTTCGTGATGGGCACAAATATAGAAATAGTTTTTTCTTAATTTTGAATAAAACAGCATGTTATGAAAATTTTCAAAGCCGATCAGGTAAGGGAAATTGATGCTTATACCATCGAAAATGAACCAGTGTCATCCATCGATCTGATGGAACGGGCAGCCGCGCGTCTTGTTGGCTGGTATGTACGTCATTTACACACCAACCGGAAAGTGTTGGTTTTTGCAGGACCGGGGAACAATGGGGGGGATGCCATGGCCATGGCCCGGATGCTGGCTAATCGACAGTTTCGTGTGGAATGCTATTTACTTGGCTTTGGGAAATTATCGACCAATTGTGCCCTGAATAAACAAAGGCTGCTTGACCAGGATATGATTCAGTTCAGTGAGATTTCTGAAGGATCGGAAATGCCACTGATAAATCCTGACGATGTGGTGGTGGACGGCATTTTTGGATCAGGACTCTCCAGGCCGGCATCGGGATTTCCGGCCCTGGTAATCAGGCATATCAATGAAAGTGCAAGCACGGTGATAGCTATTGATATCCCGTCTGGACTTTTCGGGGAGGATAATTCGGAGAACGATCTGACTGGAATAATACGAGCCACTTATACGCTTAGTTTCCAGTTTCCCTTTCTTTCTTTTTTCTTTGACACTCATGAACATCTGGTGGGGGACTGGAGAGTACATGACATTGGCCTGCAGCCCAGGGCCATTGAAAATACCGCATGCGAATACAGGACCATAGAGGCAGAGTATATACGCTCGATTCTGCCTCGGCGTGGAAAATTCTCACACAAAGGCACTTTTGGACATGCTTTGATGATTTCCGGGTGTTACGGGATGATGGGAGCGGCGCTTCTGGCAGGTGAGTCCTGTCTGAGATCGGGAACCGGGCTTGTTACACTGCATGTGCCGAAATTAGGATATGCCATCGTGCAATCTGGATTTCCGGAGGCTGTCGTGAGCCTTGATCAATCGGATATTCTCTTTAGTGAACCACCTGACTTGTCCCCATACAGTGCCATTGGCGTTGGTCCGGGTCTAGGCATAAAATCCAATTCGGGAAGAGGGTTGAAGATGTTAATGGAGCGGACAGAAGTGCCACTGGTGATTGATGCAGACGGACTCAACATCCTTTCTCAGCATCCGGAATGGTTTGACTTGCTGCCGGAAGGATGTATCCTCACCCCGCACCCCAAAGAATTTGACAGGCTTGCCGGAGTGAGTAGTGATTCCTACCAGCGCCACCTGAAGCAAAAGGATTTTGCGGCTAAACATAAAGTGATTGTAGTGTTGAAAGGGGCATATACTGGCATTGCTTCTCCCGATGGGAGATACTGGTTCAATACTACAGGGAATCCGGGTATGGCCACCGGAGGAAGCGGTGATGTGCTCACCGGTCTGATTACCGGCTTGCTGGCGCAGGGTTTTGTTGGGCTGGATGCAGCCCTTGCAGGGGTCTTTATCCATGGACTGTCGGGCGATCTGGCAGCCGGGGAACAGGGAGGAGAGGCCCTTATTGCAGGGGATTTAATCAAGTATCTTGGAGCTGCATTTCTGGAACTGAAAAAGCAATAGTTGTTACAGAAAATTATTTATCCTGTCGTCCCTCATATCCACGGTTTCCTTAGGTGTTCAAGTGCCGATGACATCTGGCAACTAACAATTGCAGGTGCTTCATCCTGGTCATCCAATTCCACCAGACGAAAAAACCGACCCAGCGGGCCAAATATTTTTGCAAGGGTTTTCAGTTTCCAGGAATAAATGTCTTTACCATCCCTGCTTATATGCCAACTGCAAGAATAGATCAAACGGGCTCCTGGCTCTGTTTAGTCCATCACAGCTTGTGCAGTGCCTGAGGAATATTGATGCACACCCCAGGGCACTAACACTGTAAGTACGCCCCTGCAACCTACTACTGCTTTTTTGATTAACTCTCGATCATTTGTGGCTCCGGAAAAGATTTTAATACGGTCTTTAAACCTGTCCTGCTTAGCTACCCTGTTGCTTCTTACTAATATCCAACTAGGCGTCCGCTTTAGTGATTTGTTCTATGTCCATTATTATACTCTGACTTGCTAAAACTTAACCACTTGCAAACTCCTCGTATAAGGATGACAGGGACCATATGTCATGTTACCCTCAGGATTTGAATTAGGAATCATTTTTTCTATTTATGCTGCTGATTATCTAACTGTTTCTATTCTCTAAAAATTAAATCCCATTCCAAATTGAAAAGCATCATTCTTATCGCCATCGAGACCACTGGGAGAGTTAAAAGCATTAGAAAATCCCTTAGTAAATCTTGCACTTACTACCCATTTTTTATGAAGCTTATAGGAAACCCCAACTAATCCACTCAATTCAAATCTACTTCCATCAGGGTCTGTATCTGTCTGATTTCTTATAACATCTCCATTTTCGTCAACTATATCTGGTGCACCTGGTCTATAACCTTTTTCTCTTACCAAGAAATTAAACGCTGGTCCTATTTCAATGGATAAGTTTCGATAAATGTATATTTTTCCTGAAACGGGAATTTGAATATAATCTAAACTATATTCTACCTCCATTGGACCGGGACCAGCCACCTTTACAAATACATTAGCTCCATAAGTTGCATATAAAAATTCTGATTGAATTGAGATTTTATTAGTGAGTGATATTTCCGTTCGAAAACCTATGTAAAATCCTGTCTTTCTATTGCTCTCTACGTAATTTTCAGATGTAATATTACTCAAATTAACCCCTCCTGTAATTCCTAGTGTTGTTTTCTTCTGAGCCTCAACCGTTAGAGTAAGAATTGCAATCGAAATAAATGAACTGCCCCGGGGTAGTTCATTGATTTGTTAGGTTTTGCTGTTATGATCCACAGTTATTACCACATTCCCCTTCTTGTGTC
>JAOZQY010000054.1 GCA_029931975.1 Bacteroidales bacterium
GGTCTATTACCGGGAGAAACCCGGCTCAAAAAATTCAATTTAGATTTTTAAGTTTTAAGCTTTAAAAAATTGCTCTTTATGAAAAACAGATATGTACTCATCTCATTATTTTTTGGATTGCTTCTCACTGCCTGTTCGCCAAAGGTGCCTGAAGATCTTCCGAACATTTTATGGATAACAAGTGAAGATAATTCCGCATATTTCCTGGGCTGCTATGGCAATTCATTCGCCACCACGCCAAATCTGGATAAATTTTCCAGTGAAGGCTTTTTATATACGCATGCTTATGCCCCCAGCCCAGTGTGCCATCCATCCAGGAATAGCATTATAACAGGGGTGTATTCAGCATCCAACGGCAATGAACACATGAGCAGCAGTTATCCCACATCAGAAATCGTACTTCCCTACACAAGCTTCCTTCATGAAGCAGGATATTACTGTACGAACAATTTGAAAACCGCCTATAATAGCAGCAATATAAACGCGGATATCTGGGATGAATGCAGTGGTCGGGCCCACTACCTGAACGGGCCGGAAGGAAAGCCGTTTTTTGCCGTATTCAATTTATTCTCCAGTCACGAAAGTAGCAACCACCTGCAAACGCCGGAGGCCGAATTACGTCATAGTCCAAAAGAGGTGAAGATTGCCCCCTATCATCCGGAGACCCCAGAAATGCTGCATGATTGGGCACAGTATTACGATCGTATTGAAAATATGGATAAGGAAGTGGGCATGTTGCTCCAGGAGCTTGAAGATAATGGTCTGACTGAGAATACCATTGTCTTCTACTTTTCGGATCATGGCGGTGTGCTTCCCCACAGCAAACGCTACTGCGATGAAACTGGCACCCATGTGCCCCTGATCATTCGTATTCCGGAAAAGTACAAACACCTGTATCCGGCTGCCAGACCTGGAGAAGAAGTGGATCGCCTGGTCAATTTTGTGGACCTTGCTCCAAGCCTGTACAGCATGATTGGTTTGCCCATTCCTGCATATATCCAGGGGAAGGCTTTTCTGGGGGAGCAGAAGACAGCTGATCCGGAGTATACCTTTATGACCGGTCAACGCATGGATGAGCGCTTCGACATGGTTCGTGCTGTCAGGGACAGTCGCTATCGCTACATCAGGAACTATATGCCCTTCCGGATTAGCATGCAACATGTGGATTATCTTTTCAGAATGCCTTCGGCCCGGTCGTGGAAAGCTGCATTTCAGGCAGGTGAGTGCAATGAAGTGCAAAGCAGGTACTTTTTGCCTAAAGAGGTGGAAGAGCTCTATGATACGGAGAACGATTATTGGGAGGTACATAATCTTGCCGGGGATCCGGCCTATGCAGAGGTACTGAACAGGATGCGGAATTCCCTGGACGATTGGAGAATGGGAGTTCGGGATGCGGGTGTGATCCCTGAAACGGAGTATCAGGCCCTGGCCGGAAACAATTCCCTATATGATTATGTGCGCTCTGATTCATGTCCTTTCGAAGAACTGATTACTGCTTCCGATCTGGCTGTAATGGGCGGGGCAAAGGACCTGGAGACCTATTTACAATACCTGAAGAACGAAAACAGTGCCTTGCGTTATTGGGGAGCTACTGGCTTACTTATGTTGAAGGAGGATGCACGCCAGGCGATTCCTGAATTGACTGCAGCGTCCATGGATGAAGCAGGTGCAGTAGCCACCCTGGTAGCAGAAGCCCTCTATGGTCTGGGAGAAAAGAAGACAGCAATCAAAGCCTATGCACACATTTTTACTGATGGGCAGCACTTTGAAACCATCGATAGGTTTTTTGCCCTGGGCAGCATCGATGCCTTGCTCGATGATGATCCACGGCTGGTGGAGATGGTACAGAAACTGGCCAATAAGCTTCGTGCACAATTAGCCAGCAATGGGGGGGCAGGCGGCATTCCTGGTGGCAATTTCGGTTCAGCGGCACATAAGCACCTGAGTCGGGCCGATACCCTCAGCACCACACTGGGACTTCTGAGCACCATGCCGGGTCAGGGGATAGGTGCCAGGGATGGAATTGATCCCGGTCCTCCCTATGAGTTCGGTCTACCTTATGACCTCAGGATCGCACAGTATCTCCTTAAGAAGTGGACGGCGGACTAATGGACTATAGATTGATTACAAATAAAAAAGGACTCACAACAGCTAATGTCGTAAGTCCCTGATTTATAAGAGCGGGAAAGGAGGTTCGAACTCCCGACCCTCAGCTTGGGAAGCTGATGCTCTACCACTGAGCTACTCCCGCGAAGAAGACAAATTTACATTTTATTTATATAATTTTGTCTTCTGCTTTGAAAATTTGAAAAATCAATGAAAAGTGCCATTATTACTATAGGGGATGAGATACTGATCGGACAGGTGACAGATACGAATGCGGTATGGATTGCGCAGGAGCTGAATGCAATTGGTGTGCAGGTGGCCGAGATGGTAACTGTTTCGGATGAGGCCGGGCAGATTACAGATACCCTGAACCGATATATTGGCAAGTATGAGCTTTTAATTATGACGGGCGGACTGGGCCCTACCAGCGATGATCTTACCAAGCAGACTCTTGCAAGATATTTTAAGAGCAAGATGGTAACCAATCAGGAGGTGTTGGAAAAGATAACCAGCTTTTTTAAGGAGCGGGGCCGCTCCATGATAGAATCCAATCTTCTGCAGGCCGATGTGCCGGAAGCATGCAAGGTACTAATGAATAATCATGGTACCGCACCGGGAATGTGGTTTGAAAAGGAGGGGACCATCCTGGTTTCTTTGCCGGGTGTGCCCTATGAAATGAAGGGATTGATGACCGGGAAGGTGCTTCCGGAGATCAGCAGCAAGGTGGTGGTACCCGATGTGGTGCACCGGACCATCATGACCCAGGGGGTCCCCGAATCCTATCTGGCAGCCATGCTGAGTGACTGGGAACAGGCGCTTCCGGAGTGTGTAAAACTGGCCTATCTGCCCCGGCCGGGCATTGTCAGACTCAGGCTGACGGTTGTTGACAAATGTGCCGGCGAAGCCGAACAAATACTTGATGTAAATATATCTAAGTTGCTGGATATTATCCCACAACATGTATTTGGATACGATGATATAAGCCTGGAAGAGTCGCTGGGAGAGCTCTTACGGGAGCGAGGCTTAAGCCTTGCCTCTGCTGAGAGCTGTACCGGTGGTAACATAGCCAGGATGATCACATCAGTTCCTGGCAGTTCGGCTTACTACAAGGGTTCGCTTATTGCCTATGATAATCAGATCAAGATGGATCTGCTTGGTGTTGATGGCAAATTGATTGAAGAGAAGGGAGCTGTATGCAGGGAGGTAGTGGAACATATGGCCCGGGGAGTATGTTCTTATCTGCGTACTCAAACTGCCATTGCTACCTCCGGAATCGCCGGTCCGGATGGCGGTACGGAAGAGAAACCCGTGGGAACAACCTGGATATGTGTGGTATATGGGGAAAAGTCATTTGCTAAGAAATACATATTTGGCGGTACAAGGGAGCGAATTATTACCCAGGCAAGCAATACTGCTCTGCAGCTTTTACGCCGTCTTGTTCTCAACAACCTGTAATATCTGCAAAATGTGACATAAACCAGTTTTTTGAGAGCAAAAAAACTCTACATTTGCATCTCAAATTCTGGAGCTCCCTACAGGAGCGTTCCTAAATTCTTGAACTTACAATTTTCACGATGCGCTTAACCTTGAGAAAGGTCACCATATTTATTCTATCAATTGCATTCTGTTCGAGTGCCTGGGCCCAGTCCCGGGAACTGGCTCTCGATAGGGAATATCTAGAGATTTATCAGGCAACAGAGAAAGTACTTGAAAATGATCCCTTTCTCCAAAATGGCATCTATTATGCATATCCCTATTACAGCGCTCTTGGAAGCCCATTTCTGGGTGATGGGGAGTTCGAACCCGGCACCGTCATTTTCAGGGAGAAGAGCTATGAAGGGATCCGTATAAATTATGACATCTTCAATCAGCAAATTATCCTTTTAAGGAAAACAGGTGAAATGTTGGTGATGAATCTGATGGCCAATGAATTTATTTCCGGGTTCTCATTCAAGGGAAAGAGCTTTATACGGGCGAGTTTCCCGGGTGAATCTGCACCTTTCTACCAGGTAATTTCAGAGTGCAAAAATGTTGCATGCTATTATATCTGGTACAAAGAACGCCGAGAGCTTCTTGATGCCGGAAAACAGAGAATTTATAGTTTCAGCGAAGAGAAGAGCCGACACTACCTCTATATGGATGGTATGCTAACCCAGTATAAGAACAATCGCTCCTTCATTCAATTATTACCTGATGAAGCAAGAGACGAAATCAAGGCTTATCTCAAGGAAAACAGGGTTGTTGTCAAAGAAGCGAGCGATCGGGAAATGCTGGCGTTAATAGAATATTGCAATTCAATCCTTGATCGGGATTCAAAGCTGGGAGGGGAATAGGGAAGTAATGAGACGGATCCTGATAATATTTCTTGCTACTATTTTTACAGGTGCACTTTCCGGGCAAGAGGGGATCATGTTGACTAAAGCATATCCTGATCTGCCCCTTGCTTCACTTATCCGGGAACTGGAGCAGGAGGAAGGTCTCCGTTTCATTTACCAGCAGGGGAGAGTCGATTCGCTCCGATCAAAGGCCATTCCGCATGAAACTAGTTTGACTGAGGCTCTGGGGTCTGCTTTACATGGAAGTGGACTGTCTTTCTATGTGGACCAAAGAAAAGTTTTCATTTTTGAAGGGGAGGAGTTGATCACTGAATTTCCTCAGTTTGATGCAAAGTCTGAATCAGAGAGTAGTCTCGCTGCATTAAGGGGTGAACAAGGCAGGGGTGAGGAACAGTTTTTAATCACCAAGGGTTTACCTGAGAAGAGAAGCTTTGTAATTGGGAGCAGGGAACATACCGCCCGTGGCCGGAAATACATGGTCAGCGGACATATCAGTAATAGTGAAAGTGGCGAAGCCCTTATCGGCGCGACAATTTATGTGAAGGAAACCAGTACAGGAACCATATCAGATGTCGATGGGAACTTCGAGCTTAAACTTCCTGCCCGGAACTACAATATTATGGTGAATCATATGGCCATGAAAGAGACAGAATATGGAGTTACTGTCCTTTCGGACGGATCGATGAATATTAAGCTGGATGAGAATCTCATAGAGCTGGAGGAGATCACTGTGACCGATGACAGGCGCAGTAATGTGAAGGGCATGTTCATGGGCTACGAGCGTATCTCTGTGAAATCTATGAAAGAAGTCCCGGTAGTCATGGGTGAAAGAGATGTGCTGAAAATTGTCCAGTTGCTGCCAGGCGTTCAGAATGCCGGTGAAGGGTCGGCTGGATTTAATGTCAGAGGTGGTTCATCGGACCAGAACATGTTCTACATCAACAAGATTTCCATTTACAATACCTCACACCTCTTTGGTTTTTTCACCTCCTTCAGTCCGGATATTGTAAGTGATTTCTCACTGTATAAGAATAATGTTCCTGCAAAGTATGGCGGACGGATTGCATCTATTTTTACTATCACCACAAGGCAGGGAAATAAAAATAATTTCTTCGCACAGGGGGGAATCAGTCCGGTTACTGCCCATATTTCTGTTGAAGGACCTGTTATAAAGGAAAAAGTCTCTATTGTGGCTAGTGCAAGAAGTACCTATTCTGACTGGATCCTGGGCAGGATGAATGATTATGAACTGCGAAACAGCTCTGCCTCCTTCAACGATTTCACTCTGAGTGTTGATGCAAAGGTTAACCCGGATAACAATTTAAACCTCTTCTTATATCGCAGTTCTGATCATTTCTCACTTTCAGATAAAAATGAATATGAGTACTTTAATAATGGTGGATCCCTGAACTGGTATCACAATTTTTCAAAGACATTTTCTTCTGAATTTTCGCTCTCCAGCAGTGAGTATGAATTTTCAACCATAGATATGAATAATGTTTCAGAGGCCTATACACATCAGTATGCGCTCAGGCATACGGAGGCACGGGTAGACTTGCTGACTTTTCGGCTCGATGGACACAGAATTGAGTTTGGAGCGAATGCCATACTATATAACCTGAACAGAGGTGATATTCTTCCCTACGGTCTTGAATCGGCTCGTATCCAGGTAGAACTGGGCAAGGAGCAGGGCATTGAGCATGGCTATTATATTTCTGATGAATTTGAGCTCTTTCCACGTCTCGATGTTTTGCTTGGACTGAGGTATGGCTTATACTCCCAGCTGGGGCCAGCGGAAATAAACATTTACGAAGACGGACAAGCCAGAAACGATTACAGTTACCTGGAAACCATCTCTTATGAAAAGGGTTCTGCTGTGAAGACATATTCAGGTCTGGAACCCCGGGCAGCTCTGAATTACAAACTGGCTTCCAACAGCTCCGTAAAGGCTTCCTACAGCCGTCTTCAGCAGTTTATTTTCCTCTTGAGCAATACCGTAGCAATTGCCCCGAACGATCAGTGGAAGCTTGCTGATTATCACATATCTCCAGCAGTTGCCGATCAGGTTTCAGTGGGATATTATCAGGATATCCGCGATCCGAATCTGAATCTCTCAGTAGAGGTCTATCAGAAATGGGTAAATGGTCTTTTGGAATATAAGGATGGTGCAGATTTTATCTCAGAGGATGCAATCGAAACCCAGGTTTTACAGGGAATTCAGAATTCACGGGGAGTTGAGTTCATGCTAAGGAAGAATGATGACAGGCTCACCGGATGGTTATCCTATGCCTACTCCAGATCAACTGTCACAGTGGATGGAGAACACGAGGAGGAAAAGATAAATGGCGGAAACACCTATCCATCCAATTTTGATAAGCCCCATAGCTTTAACCTGGTGGCAAATTACAGGTTAAGCAAGCGATTGAGTCTCTCTTCAAATGTGGTTTATTCCACCGGCAGGCCTGTAACCTTGCCAGTAGCAACTTACTATGCAGAAGGCCGTCCCTATATGCTTCAATCATCAAGGAACGCTTATCGCATTCCCAATTACTTCAGAATAGATTTTTCAGTGAACCTGGAGGGAAATCTGAAGAAAAATAAATTCGCTCACAGTTTCTGGATGTTCAATATCTATAACCTGACTGGCAGAGAGAATGCTTATTCGGTCTATTATGAAGTTCAGGATGATCAGGTGAAGGGTTACAAGCTTTCCATTTTTGCCCGGCCCATTGTTACCGTCTCATGGAATTTTAAACTGGGAAACTTTAACAGTAACTAATGTATCTTCTAAAAAATATATCGGCGCTTACCTTTGGCTTATTGCTGATTGCAATGGGGATACTCTGCAATTCATGTATTTCAGAATACGAGGCAGATATTGAAAACGAACCTGAACTGATCTCCATCGAGGCCAGTCTTATCAAGGGTGAAGAGGAGCAGACTGTTCGGGTTTCAAGAACTGCCACTCTGGCTCATTCCAGATTCATGCCTGTGGAGGGTTGTAATGTGAGCCTGGTGGATGAACTAGATAATGAATATCCATATACCGAGAATATGAGGGGCATCTATTCAAGATCCATTCCGGATGAGGAGCTGATTGATGGTCGCTATTACAAGATCCGTGTTATCACCACAGAAGGGGAGGTGTATGAGTCAGATTTTGAAAGGATTAATCCAGGTATTGAAGTTGATACGGTCTATTATGCCATTGAAGACAAGGCAGATCTTCTTACAGGAGAGCCCTACTCCGGTATTCAGTTTTATCTGGATGTGGAGGCCAGAGAAGATGAATCGAGGTATTTCCGCTGGAGGTTGGAGGAAACATACGAGTATACAAGCCTGGGGCCCATTTCATATTACTATATGACTGAAGACCTGGAGCCTATCTTTCCGGAAGATGAATGGGGACTTTTCCGGTGCTGGCTTAAGGAAGATGTAGAGGGCCTGTTTCAGTCAAGTACCATGAATCTTACCCTGAATGAGAAAAAGAAGATTCCGCTTAACTATGTCTCCAACCAGACAGAAAGGCTGCGGATCAAATACAGTCTGTTGGTCAATCAGTATACCATAAGTGAGGATGCTTATGAATATTTTGAGCAAAACAGAATTGCCACCGAAGAGTCGGGCGGAATGTACACGCAGCAACCCAGGCAGCCCATTACAAACTTTCATAATGTGGATTTTGAAGGCGAGAGGGTACTGGGCTATTTCTGGGTATCCACGAAGACAAGTGTACGGATTTTTGTTCCGAAAATCGAAGATATGGAAGTGGAGCGCGTGCAATGTTCCTACTGGGAGTTCGATCCTGAGGCAGATGGTGGGGGGCCTTTCCCCATGTTTATATATGAGGATAAGGAAGCAGGAAACAAATTACTTAGCACTTCAAGTTGCGTAGACTGCACCAAGAGAGGTGGAAAGACAAGCAGACCGGATTATTGGGAATGAAAAAATCACAAAAATATCGCAGCTTGCTTAAGGTGCTCCTGTCACTTTTGGTTCTATTTGCCCTGGTTTCAGGTGCTTTAGTAGCGCAGGATGGATCCTTGCAATTGCCAGGGGAATTGAATGAAAACATTATTCTCAACTGCGACAGATCAATTTATGGTGTTAGCGAAAAAATCTCTTATTCAGCCATTTACCTGGAACCGGGGAAGTCAGACGGACCTGCCTGGAGTAAGGTCCTGTATGTGGAACTGATTCAGGACAACGGATCCAAACAGGCAACATCGAAAGTAATTATTGAGAACAACAGGGCCGAGGGAGAGATTTTGGTTCCGAAAAACATCCCTTCCGGGGTTTACTATCTCAGGGCCTATACCAAATGGATGCGGAACTACGGACCCAGCACTTACGCTTACATTCCCCTCAGGATTCTTAATCCTTTCAGTAAGGAGATTCTTGCTCCTACATCAAGCTTTGATTCACTTAAACTCAGGGAACATGCTTCTTGTGAGATACATGAGGGAATCGTATTTTCCGGCTTGAAAGATCAGTATGATTGCCATGAACGTGCTGAATTTGAAATCCGTATCCCGGAGAATCTCCTGCCTGGAACCTATTGTCTCAGCATTGCTAAAACAGAGAGCCTTTCTTCGCTTGATTACGTCTTCAAGAAAAGAATTGAAACTGGAGAAGAATCCGGAAAACTAGGTTTTTTGCCTGAGATAGAGGGTCTTTCCTTATCGGGAAGGATTGTAGATTCTGAAACCGGATTGCCTGTAATTAACAAAAGACTACAACTCTCTTCTTACGAAGATCCGTTTTTCTTCGCTGAATTATACTCACAAAAGAATGGCTCTTTTTTGTTCACAATGCCTCATTTCAGAGCAAAGCCGGAATTTCATCTCTCTGAAGCGGCCGACTCCGTTCAGGGTCACCTTATCCAGCTTGATCCGGAATTCTGCAACAGGCCTGTTCTTCTACCCTTCGAGCCCTTGCGTATTGATACTTCTGAGGCAGAAATAGTTAGGGAGCTGCTGGTAAATCTTCAGTTGAATGAACGTTTCCAGGAGAAGCTTGATTCGGAAAAATCCGAGGCAACAGTATCTGCCGCATTTTATGGCAGTGCTACTGCAATTACCAGGGTGGGCGACTACATTGAATTGTCTGATCTAAGGGAGTGTATCGATGAGATCATTCCCCAGGTTTCTATTCGAAGCAACAAAAAGGGAGAGTATCTCACCATTATCGGGCTTTCATGTCTGGATATCTACCCCCCCCTGGTTTTAATAGACAATGTTCCGGTTCCAAATGATGACGTACTATTGCATATTCCAAGCAGCAGAATCAAGAGCATAGAAGTACTGAATGAGGCCTATATGATTGGTGAATTCAGGTACAGCGGTATTATCAATATTTTCTCAAATCAGCATGATATGGCCGGCATATCACTGAAAGGAGAACATTCATTTTTTAATTTCCAATTGATTGATAATAAATTAGATATCCCGGAGTCTCAGAAAGACTCACATTGCTCTGACCAGCCAGATATCCGAAACCAGCTTTATTGGGAGCCAGAAATTGAATTCACTGAGAAAACTTCCTTCAAAGCTATTTTTTCTACATCTGATGCATCTGGTCTGTATGTGGTTACTTTGCGTGGCATGGCCCCGGGAAACAGTTCAGGTGTTTGCAAAAAGGCGCTATTTTCAGTGAAATAGCAGCTGTAAAGTTTGATTATTCCATAAATAATTACGTAATTTGCGCCTCGTTAGAAGAAATGATCTGAAATTTAAAGGAAAAATGTCGAAAATTTGTCAGATAACAGGTAAGAAGATGATGGTGGGAAACAATGTATCTCACTCTAAACGAAGGACCAAAAGAACCTTCCAGCCGAATCTCTTCGATAAGAAGTTTTATCTTGAAGAAGAAGACAGGTATGTGAGTCTCCGCGTTTCTGCTCAGGCAATGCGCACCATCAATAAGAACGGACTGAAAGCAACACTGGATGATGCCGTCAAAAAAGGATTTTTAAAATCTTATTAAGAGAATAGGAAATGGCTAAAAAAGGAAACAGGGTACAGGTTATTCTTGAGTGCACTGAGCACAAAGAGAGTGGAATGGCTGGAACTTCACGTTATATATCAACCAAGAACAGGAAGAATTCTCCTGACAGGCTTGAGTTAAAAAAGTACAATCCTGTACTGAGAAAAGTAACTGTACATCGCGAAATCAAATAAGGAACTGAAAAATGGCTAAGAAAGTAGTAGCAAGTTTGCAGAGCGGAGAGGGCAGAAATTTCACCAAGTGTATCAAAATGGTGCGTTCCCCCAAATCCGGAGCATATATGTTCGAAGAGGAGATGGTACACAATGATCATATCAAAGAGTTCTTTGCTAACTAATCATTGTAATCATATAAAATCACAAAGCTTTCTTATTTTTAAGGAGGCTTTTTTTTTATAAATGACATGGGCCTTTTTACTTCAGATAAGAAAAAAAATCTAGACAGGGGACTGGGACTTACCAAGGAGAGTGTCTTTAAGAAACTTTCCAGGGCGGTTGTGGGGAAATCCCGGGTCGATGACGAGGTGCTGGATAATCTGGAAGAGGTGCTGATCACCTCCGATGTGGGAGTGGATACTACCCTGCGGATTATCGAACGGATCGAAAGCCGGGTTTCTAAAGATAAATTCCTTAATACTAGCGAATTAAATGCTATTCTTAAGGAGGAAATTATACTTCTTCTGGAAGAGAATAATTCAGGTCTTGTGAAGGGTTTCGAAGAAGCCCTACCTGTTACACCCTATGTTATTATGGTGGTGGGAGTGAATGGAGTGGGGAAAACCACTACCATTGGTAAACTGGCCCACCATTTTAAAAAGGCCGGGAAAAAAGTTATTCTGGGAGCAGCCGATACCTTCAGAGCGGCTGCTGTGGATCAATTATCCATATGGGCCGATCGGGTGGGGGTTGAAATTGTGAAACAGGATATGGGTTCTGATCCAGCATCAGTGGCTTTTGATACCCTCTCTTCTGCAGCCTCGGGTAATGCCGATGTGGTGATTATTGATACAGCAGGACGTCTGCACAACAAAGTGAACCTGATGAACGAACTCAGTAAGATCAGGCGTGTGATGCAGAAAGTCATTCCCGAAGCTCCCCATGAAATCCTTTTGGTTCTGGATGGATCGACCGGTCAGAATGCCTTTGAACAGGCAAAACAATTCACCAAGGCAACAGAGGTGAATGCCCTGGCTCTTACCAAGTTGGACGGAACCGCAAAGGGTGGGGTAGTGTTGGGAATTTCGGACCAGTTCCAGATCCCTGTAAAATATATTGGTATTGGTGAAAAGCTGGAGGACCTTCAGATTTTTAACCGCAATGATTTTGTGGATAGCCTATTCAGCTAATGACAGTTAATATTCTTACACTGGGTTGTTCCAAAAACCTGGTCGACTCCGAACACCTGCTGGTGCAGTTCCGTGCCTCCGGTTACAAAGTACTTCATAATGCCTATGAGGCATCGGCAGAGGTAGTGATTATCAATACCTGCGGATTTATTCTTGATGCCAAAGAGGAGTCGGTGGAAACCATCCTTTCTTATATTGAGGAAAAAAAGCGAGGGAATATCCGGAAACTATTTGTGATGGGATGCCTGTCGGAGCGCTATCGAGAGGAGTTGACGGAAGAGATGCCTGAAGTGGATGGTTTTTTTGGGGTTTGGGAAATGCCCGCCATTCTGGAGGCCATGGGAAACAGGCTGGATCAAGCTCTGATTCATAAACGTGAGCTTACCACGCCCTCACATTATGCTTATCTGAAGATATCAGAAGGATGTAACCGCAGCTGTGCATTTTGTGCTATTCCGGGAATACGCGGTATACAGCAATCGATTTCCATAAAGGATCTTATAGAGGAAAGCAAGGGCCTGGTCAATAAAGGCGTAAAAGAATTGATCCTGATAGCACAGGATCTTACTAACTATGGCATTGATCTTTATGACAAGAAGGCACTGTCCGAACTTCTCAAAGAGCTGGTAAAAATCCAGGAATTGGAGTGGATTCGTCTCCATTATGCCTATCCCACAGGGTTTCCCGAAGAAGTAATCGATCTCATGGCCTCCGAGGAGAAGATCTGCAACTATATGGATATTCCCATCCAACATGTGAACAACGAGATTCTTACTGCCATGGGCAGAGGACATAACAGGGAGAGGCTGGAACAACTGCTACAAAAGTTCAGGAAGCAGATACCCGATGTGGCGCTCCGCACTACGGTTCTTACCGGTTTTCCGGGAGAAACAGATCAGGCATTTACTGAATTGCTGGATTTTATCAGGGAATTCAGGTTTGAGCGATTGGGTGTATTTCCCTATTCTCATGAGGAGGATACTCCAGCCTACCGGAATTTTGAGGATGATGTCTCTGGCCAGGTAAAATCGGATCGTGTAGGGGCCATTATGGAACTACAACAGGAGATTTCGCTCCACCTAAATGAGGAGAAGATAGGAAAGACCTTTAAAGTATTGATCGACAGTAGGGAAGATGGTTATTTTGTGGGACGTACCCAGTACGACTCACCGGAAGTTGACAATGAAGTTCGTGTGGCTGATAATGAGCAACTCTCCATAGGTCACTTTTACCAGATAAAGATAAGTAGTGCCGGGGAATTTGATCTGTACGGAAGCCTGGAGTAGACTTACTCAGATTTTTCTCCTTCGGGAAGCTCCTTATTTGCCTCGGGTAACTCCTTATTAGCTTCCGGAAGTTCTTTTTTCTCCTTGGATTTCGCCAGCGCCTTCTTTTTCTGGATGCTTACTGTTATCTCTTCGTTCTCCTTGTCAAAATCAACCTTCATTGTATCACCTTCCACGAGAGCTGATTTAATGATTGTCTCAGCCATGGGATCTTCCAGGTATTTCTGGATGGCCCGTTTCAGGGGCCTGGCTCCATACTGAATGTCATAGCCCTTATCCAGCACATAATCTTTGGCCTCTTCGGAGAGCTTGATTCCAAAACCAAGGGTAGAAACCCTTTCATACAGCCCTTTCAGCTCAATATCAATGATCTTATGTATATCGTCTCTGGTGAGGGTATTAAAGAGCACTACATCGTCGATACGATTCAGGAATTCAGGAGCAAAAGCCCGCTTCAAAGCTTTCTGAATCACGCCTTTGGAATATTCATTGGCCGCATTTTGCCTGGTTTTTGTGGCGAATCCAACACCCTGTCCAAAATCTTTCAATTCACGGGTTCCAATGTTGGAGGTCATAATTAAAATGGTGTTTCTGAAGTCGACTCGCCTTCCGAGACTGTCGGTAAGCTGTCCCTCGTCAAGGACCTGTAACATAATATTGAACACATCGGGATGTGCCTTTTCAATCTCATCAAGCAATACCACTGCATAGGGTTTTCTGCGAACCTTTTCAGTAAGCTGACCACCCTCTTCGTAACCCACATATCCCGGAGGAGCCCCCACCAGTCGGGAAACAGAGAACTTCTCCATATATTCGCTCATGTCGATGCGAATCAGGTTGTCAATAGATTCGAAAAGATATTCAGCCAGTACTTTGGCCATCTGTGTTTTTCCAACTCCTGTAGGACCAAGGAAAACAAAGGTTCCGATAGGCTTATTGGGGTCCTTTAGTCCGGCCCTGTTCCGTTGAATGGATTTAACCACTTTATTGATGGCTTCGTCCTGACCTATCACACTGCCGCGGAGCTCATCAGCCATTTTCAGTAGCCTGGCACCTTCGGCCTGTGCAATTCGTTGAACAGGAACACCAGTCATCATCGCTACTACTTCAGCCACCTTTTCTTCATCAACAGTCTCCCTGTTTTGTGATAGTTCCTTCTCCCACTTCATTTTTTCTGAATCAAGCTTGTCCAGCAGTGCTTTCTCCCTATCCCTGTAACTGGCAGCCTTTTCGAAATTCTGATTTTTAACTGCCTGGATCTTGTCCTGCTTGGTCACTTCAATCTCTTTCTCCAGAGAAACAATCTGATCGGGTACCACAATATTGGAGATGTGGACCCTCGATCCGGCCTCATCCAGGGCATCAATGGCCTTGTCGGGCAGGTGACGATCGCTTATGTAGCGCTGGGTCAGTTTTACACAGGCTTTGATGGCATCTTCTGTATAACTTACATTGTGATGCTCCTCGTAACGCTCTTTAATGTTCATCAGGATGTCAATGGTTTCCTCCGGAGAGGTGGGATCAACCATCACTTTCTGGAACCTGCGTTCCAGGGCACCATCTTTTTCTATATGTTGCCTGTATTCATCCAGGGTGGTCGCTCCAATACATTGAATCTCACCCCTTGCCAGTGCAGGTTTTAGCATATTGGCAGCATCCAGGGAACCTGTGGCCCCACCTGCTCCGACTATGGTATGAATCTCGTCGATAAACAGGATGATGGACGGGTTTTTTGTTAATTCGTTCAGAATCGCCTTCATGCGCTCCTCAAATTGCCCCCTGTACTTGGTCCCGGCTACAATGGAGGCCAGATCAAGTGTAACAACGCGCTTGTCAAAAAGCACACGGCTCACTTTGCGCTGGATAATCCGTAGGGCCAGACCCTCCGCTATGGCAGATTTACCCACGCCGGGTTCACCGATTAAAATTGGGTTGTTCTTTTTGCGACGGCTCAGAATCTGGGCCAATCGTTCAATCTCGGTCTCCCTGCCGACAATGGGGTCCAGGCGGTCCTCTTCAGCTGCTTTGGTCAGGTCGATTCCAAAATTATCCAGAACCGGGGTGTCTGAGCTGCTCTTCTGAGAGGAGCCAGAACTCCCTTTAGAACCTCCCTGCTGTCCACCACTTCCGCCGCCACCAAAAGGTCCTTTGCCCTCCTCGTCTTCATCTCCCGGGAAATCTGCCTGGTTTTCAGGTTGAGAGTCTGATATCTCCTGCTTCACTTTATTATAGCTAATATCGTTTTCAACCAGATACCTGGTTGCAAAATTATTGTCATCCTTCAGGATGGCCAACAGGAGGTGGTTGGTATCTATGGTTTTCTCTTTCATTGAACGTGCTTCAAGGTGTGTAAGTTTCAGTATCCTCTCAGCACTTTTTAACAGGGGTAAACTATCAGGATCAGTGACAGTGGAAGGCTGATCATTCCGTATATTCTTTTCAATGGCCATTCTAAGGTCATATAGCTCAACTCCCAGCACCACAAGTACATCTATGGCCAGACCCTCACCATCCCTCAGTATCCCCAGGAAAAGGTGTTCTACGCTTATGTGAGAATTACCCAGACGTACTGCTTCTTCCTTGCTATATCCCAGTACATCTTTTATTCTTTGTGAAAACTGTGCATCCATACGACAAAGTAACTAATAAGGCTTGAGATTATCAATAAAACACCCATCTATTATAAACAGTCCAATGTTAATAAAAGAGCATTAATATCAAGGTTTTTAGGCCTGAAATGACTATTTTCGTATGTTAGAAAAACACATAAAAAATCAGTGTATAAGATAGTGATAATTAATTAGTTATAACGAGATGGCGGAAGGAGAAAAAATACGGAGAATTAACATTGAGGAGGAAATGAAATCGGCCTATATCGATTACTCGATGTCGGTGATAGTTTCACGAGCATTGCCCGATGTAAGAGATGGCCTGAAACCGGTTCACAGAAGGGTCCTTTTTGGGATGTCGGAACTGGGAGTTTTTGCAAACAGGCCCTATAAAAAAAGTGCAAGAATCGTAGGAGAAGTGTTGGGTAAATACCATCCACATGGAGATACATCGGTATATGATGCCATGGTTAGAATGGCACAGGAGTGGTCATTGCGTTACCCACTGGTAGAGGGTCAGGGAAACTTTGGTTCGGTGGATGGTGACAGTCCTGCTGCCATGCGTTATACAGAAGCCCGATTGCGGAAGATTGCAGAGGATAGTATGGCGGATTTGGACAAAAATACCGTGGACTTCCAGTTGAATTTTGATGATACGCTGGAGGAACCTACTGTAATGCCAACCCGTATTCCAACACTGTTGGTCAATGGAACATCGGGTATTGCAGTGGGAATGGCCACCAATATGGCCCCCCATAACCTGACAGATTCCATAGATTCCATAGTGGCTTATATCGATAATAACGACATTGAGATCAGTGAACTTACAGAGATTCTGAAAGCGCCTGATTTCCCAACAGGTGGTATCATTTACGGATACAATGGTGTAAAGGAGGCTTATGAAACAGGCCGGGGCAGGATTGTTGTCAGGGCCAAGAGCGAGATAGAAGTGACCGATTCGGGTCGGGAGAAAATTATTATCACAGAGATTCCCTACCTGGTTAACAAAGCTGAGTTGATTCGCAAAACTGCAGATTTAATCAATGAGAAGAAGATCGAAGGAATCTCCTATATCAATGATGAATCGGATAGGCAGGGGATGCGCATTGTGATCATTGTTAAAAGGGATGCCAGTGCTCATGTTGTTCTGAATAATTTATTGAAGTACACACAGTTACAAACTGCCTTCAATGTTAATAACATTGCACTGGTTAAGGGGCGTCCGCGTACATTGAACCTCAAGCAGATCATCAGGTATTTTGTGGAGCACAGGCACGAGGTAGTGGTACGTCGTACGCAGCATGATCTGGATCAGGCTGAGAAGAGGGCACATATCCTGGAAGGGCTGTTAAAGGCACTTGACCATATTGATGAGGTCATTGCATTGATCAGGGCATCGAGAACCCCGGATGAGGCCAGAGAAGGACTGATGGAGAAGTTTGGATTTTCAGAGATCCAGGCCCGTGCCATTCTTGATATGAGGCTGCAGCGACTGGTAGGTCTTGAACGTGATAAACTTCGTGCGGAGTATGACGAACTGATGAAGACCATTGAGTATTACAAGCAAATACTTTCCGATGAGGGACTGCGGATGAAGATCATTAAGGATGAGCTTATGGAGGTGAAAGAGAAGTATGGAGATGAACGAAGAACGGATTTGGTACCTGATGCAGGAGAATTCGATCCCGAGGACTTCTATGCTGATGAAGACATGGTGATTACCATATCCAAGCTGGGCTATATCAAGCGTACACCGCTTCATGATTTTCGTACCCAGAACAGGGGAGGTGTGGGTGCCAAGGGAAGCACTACCCGGGATGAAGATTTTATGGTGAATATGTTTGTGGCCACCATGCACAATACTATACTGTTCTTTACCGAGAACGGGAAATGCTACTGGCTAAAGGTATACCAGATACCTGAAGGAGCTCGTGCAACCAAGGGTAGAGCTATCCAGAACCTGATCAATATTGAGAAGGAGGATGCGGTCAAGACCTTTGTGAATGTGAAGAACCTGAAAGACAACGACTATATCAATAACAATTTTATTGTACTGGCCACCAAGAAAGGTGTGATCAAGAAAACCAGGCTGGAGGCTTATTCAAGGCCACGTCAGAACGGGATCAATGCTATTCTGGTAAGGGAAGGGGACACGCTTCTTGATGCAAGGCTGACAGATGGAAACCTGGAGATGATGCTGGCTGTTCGTTCCGGAAAAGCCATTCGTTTCCATGAAGATACGGTCAGGGCCGTTGGAAGAACCGCATCAGGTGTGAAAGGGGTTACTCTGGGATCTCCTAAAGATGAGGTGGTTGGCATGGTTACTGCCAAGCAGGGAGAAGAAGACATACTGGTGATCTCTAAGAATGGATTTGGAAAACGTTCCCCTCTGGAGGACTACCGGATTACCAATCGCGGCGGAAAGGGTGTCAAGACAATTAATATTACGGAAAAGACCGGAAATTTAATAGCGATTAAAGCAGTGACAGACGAGGATGATCTGATGATTATCACTGAAAGTGGAATCGCCATCAGACTGGCTGTTCGTGGTGTCCGGGTTATGGGGCGTAACACGCAGGGTGTGAGGCTTATAAACCTAAGGGAAGGGGATCAGATCGCTGCTGCAACGCAGGTACCTGCACATCAGGAGAATGAAGAGGATAACTTTTCAGATGCTGAGGCTGTTGAAGAATAGAAAACAGTTTTGGCATTCTATTTGAAGGTTAGAGGTAAAATTGTATTTTTGAGTAAAATTAATCACAATCAATATGAGAAAGTTTATAACACTTGTAATCATTGTTACAGCAATTCTCAGCATGAATGGTCAGGACGCAACAACTATTGTGCTTCTGAAACCCAGTGCTGTGAAAAAGAAAGTTGAAAAAAGTAATGCTGATATTCAGGATTCAAAAAAGAGTATAAAAGCAACGACCTGGCAAAAGAGGGGAGATCTTTTTCAGGATGTCTTTAACATTGGACTGGAACAAACCCAGGAAGGGATGGACCCCAAAATGCTCACCCTGTTTTATAAGGAGCCTATCAGCAAGGAATCAGAAACCATGGAAGACGGATCTGTTAAGGAAACTTACGTGTACGAAAGTATGAAATACACTTTCGTGAACGGTATTCTGCAAGAATGGGAAAGAGTGAACCCCATCCATGAAGACCCCTTGAGAGTTTCCATAGATGCCTATAAGAAAGCACTTGAACTGGATACTAACGGCAAGCTTGAAAAGAAGATTAAAGAAAGTTTGATTGAAGTGAAGGCCTTGTTAAAGAGGCAGGGTGTAAATTACTATTATAGTGAGGATTATGAAGGAGCGCTTGGGTCCTTTGAGGATGTGCTGGAAATAAACCAGCTCGATCTCTTTGCCGGTGAGATGGATACGGTTATGGTACAGTATTCAGGGATTATTTCCAGGGAAATTGCCGGGAAAACCGAGAATAATGAACTTTTTGTTAAGGCTATCAATTACTACAAACAGCTAGCTGATGTAGGTTATGGAGGACCAAACACATATCTTCAGATGAAATTGGATTATATGACTATTGGTGATACTGCTGCAGCACTTGATATTCTGAAAGAAGCCTATGAGAAATATCCTGATACTGTGAATATTATCGCAAATGTTGCAGATGCCTATATTCAGCTGAAGGATATAGATGGAGGAATCGCCTTTATGAAAACTGTGATCGAAAATAATCCGGAAATTCCCGAGTCTTATTACTGGCAGGGACGTATGATGATCAATAAGGAAGAGGTGGAATTTATCGACAAAGCTATTGACTCCTATAATAAGGCTGCAGAGCTCGATCCCAGTATTTATTATGTTTGGTATGACCTGGGTTACATTTATTACCTTCAGGGTGCGGATTACTTTGATCGCTCCAATGAAGAGCAGCATGATGCCACCAGGGAGAAGCTCATTGAATTAGGGAAGGAGAAATACCAGGTAGCTATTCCAATCCTGGAGAAAGCCTATAGCTTGAATGAAGATAACGAATCTGTAAAATTGGAAACTCTTGATCTGCTTCAGAGAATCTATTATAAAGAGGAGATGACTGAAGATTATGAGAGAGTAAAGGCTTTAAAAGCTGATTTGTAGCTTAGAAATATTATAATGAAGGGGAGGTACTTTTTAGCATCTCCCTTTCTTTAAACATTCTCTATTGCACATAATATTAATTATAGGACAACTACAGCATTCTGGCTTTACTCTGTGGTTCCTGCACTGTCACTATAATTGGGCATTATGTTAAATTGCCGGTGCGACACGATGTCGCCCAAACAACTGTCTAACGTTCTTTAATATAAATGTTTAGACTTTACGTTCCATCGTAAAGGCCTACTGGCACATGCGGAACTGGTAACGGTTCGGTGTGAAGCTGTCAGAATAAGACTCCCTGATTGATAGCAGTAATTGATTGGAAGTTGGCTCGGATGGTATGGTTAACACAAGTGAACTGTTGATAGAAGCGCCGTAATTAACAAATAGCGAAAGCTGCTGGCACGCTATAACCAAAATGGTACGAGGACAGGACATAGCATTTCGGCTACTGCTGTGCATGGATGTAGATCCTCCGGTGTAGAGACAGAACCTAACCCATCTCGTTGTTTGGACGGAACGTGGTAAGCCTGAACCGTTCCATGTTTTTTTGACATGGTAGGATCATCGTGAGATGATCACAATATGGTGCAGGTATGGGAGGATGGAATAAGCGAAAGCCTTGCTGTAATGGTGGGGATACTGATGAATATCAGGCCCGAAAGGGAGCCCACTTCCATCTGGTTTTCTTTTACGAGAAAGTAGTAATAAGATTTTTAACGAATGAAAGCAAATGAACCCTTTAAAGGGTGTGCACATGAGACCTTCTGCGTAGCCTGGCAGTTTATTGACTGGAACAAGGTGTACAAAGAGGTTAAGTCATTACAACAACGTATCGTAAAGGCAGTTAAGGAAGGCAGGTATAATAAAGTTAATTCTTTACAATGGCTGCTAACCCACTCTTTTTCGGCAAAATTATTGGCCGTAAAAAGAGTAACAGAGAACACTGGTAAATTTACCGCAGGAGTGGATGGTATAACTTGGAATACACCATCCCAGAAGCTCAGTGCTGCAAGGTTATTGGTAAGAAAAGGGTACCAAGCTAAACCACTCAGGAGGGTATATATACCCAAAAAGAATGGTAAGAAACGTCCTTTGGGCATCCCTACAATGTACGACAGGGCTATGCAGGCTTTATACCTGCTGGCTTTGGATCCTGTATCAGAAACAACGGCAGATAACTGTTCATACGGCTTCCGTCCAAAACGGAGTTGTGCCGATGCGATAGCCAGGTGTTTTATACACTTGTCTAGAGCGAATAGTGCCACATGGATACTGGAAGGAGACATCAAAGGCTGCTTTGACCATATCAGTCACCAATGGTTATTAGAAAATATCCCGGTGGACAATATGGTCCTTAATCAATGGCTCAGCGCAGGTTTTATTGACAACAAAACGTTATTTCCTACCAAAGAAGGGACTCCTCAGGGAGGTATCATCTCTCCGACTCTTGCCAACATGGTACTTGATGGAATGGAGCAGGTCATTTATAACGCTACGGGCGTTACTACTAGAGATAATGGCTGGCAACATATCAATAAGCATAAAATCCACATGGTAAGATATGCCGATGATTTTATCATCACAGGCAGTAGCAAAGAGATCCTCGAAAACACCGTGTTGCCTGTTATCAGGCAATTTTTGGAGAACAGAGGGCTACAGCTATCGGAAGAGAAAACCAGGATCACCTCCATACACGAGGGGCTTAATTTCTTAGGGCAAAATGTAAGGAAATATGATAATGGTAAGCTATTGATTAAACCGTCGAAAGACAGCTTTAATTCCATAACCACCAGAATCAAAGAAGTTGTCAGGAAAAACAGAGCCACTTCTCCTGATAGACTTATCCAACAGTTAAATCCCATAATCCGTGGATGGTGTAATTACCATCGTCATATCTGTGTTAACAAGCATTTTAGTAAACTGGATATGAGGGCATGGAACACCTTATGGAGGTGGGCAGTCAAGAGACATCCTAACAAAGGTGGTGTCTGGATCAAGAACAAATACTTCAGATCCGACGCTACCAGTAACTGGGTATTCTCTGGCATGGATAAGGGGGGTAAATCTTACAATCTGGTTAAGGCCTGTCAAATCAAAGTTATCAGACACAGGCTCATTAATGGTAACGCTAACCCTTACGATCCTGATTGGGATAAATACTTCTATACCAGAAGGATGCTCTGTGAGGCAAAGATACCATTATAACCGGTTGTTAGCTAGTTGAATCCGTTATTGCCGGGTGATTTAGTTCACCTTAAGAAAGCTTGAGCCGTATGCGGTGAAAGTCGCACGTACGGTTCTTAGGAGAGGGTGTGCCAGCAATGGCGCTCTCTTATCCGACCTATGCCAACGCACACAGGCCTTCCCGCTGCCTACGCTTTAGATCATAGACAGCCGGCGCACAGGTTTTTCTGTTTAAGGGATTGTAATTATGTTGGATTCTCTATTTTTGTAAATACCATATGTATTTGGATTCCTATATAAAAGACATTAATATGCTTTGTGTAAATCACAAAGTGAGACAGCTATTTGCTTTTGGTTCAGTCCTTAACTCAGAGTTCCATATAGATAGCG
>JAOZQY010000139.1:0-1916 GCA_029931975.1 Bacteroidales bacterium
TTCCTCCAATAATCGGTTGGCTACAACCGGCTTTGGCGGCTCAACCCAGTTTCGGCTCTCTGAATATGGTTCGGTGATATTTTTGGTATGATCATCCTGATTGAGCGCAATAACATTAACCTAAATTGGGTATTTTGTAGACAATAAAAAATAATCTTAGAAATAATTGGGGTAATTTTACCCATATGTTTGATGGAACCTGAAATATCATTTTGATATAATTTGTTCCGCTAAAAATATATTATCTTTTATACTAGCATGTTATAAATTATTTTTAATCTTTGGCACATCCTTTGCTCTGATATTAAATCAAATTTTGAACTTTAATTAAAAAGTATCAAAAACACAAAAAAAGGGAGGCAAATTATGAAAAAACTTGTTATTATGGTTACTATCATGGTTTCGGTTGGTCTTATTGCTTCACAGGGTTTGGCATGCTGGTGGGGCGGCTACCGGGGAGACCCCGCAAGAGGTTCCATGATGGGAACATGGGACGGTTATGGACCCGGTGTTAACGATAGCGGTGCTTATCGTAACTTTTTGAATGATACTACAAATCTCAGGCAGGAACTTGCTGCAAAACGGGGTGAGTACAATGCCCTTATGGTGCAGAGCAATCCCGATGTTAACAAGGCTTCCCAGCTTTCCAAAGAGATTGTTCGTTTACACGATCAGCTTCGGGCAAAAGCCCAGGGCGCAGGGCTACAGAGACCCGGGAACTATGGCCCCGGATACGGACATCGATGCGACGGCTGGGCCTGCTGGTAGTAAGAAAATATAACTTATCATGGAATCAAAAAATCAACGAATAAAAGCTGTAATTATCGTATTTCTTGTACTGGTGATTACCGGACTTCATATTTTTACATTTCAAGAAAAGGAATTGTCCCATGTATTTTATCGGGAACTTTATTTTCTGCCTTTGATTCTCAGTGCATTCTGGTTTGGACTGCGCGGCGCTTTTATAACTTCCATATGTGTGACCTTTGTGTTTTTACCCTATACCATGTTCCACTGGCAGTCCTTTTCACCCAATGACCTGGACAGACTACTGGAAATAATACTGTTCAATGTTGTTGCAAATGGTCTTGGTTTTCTTCGTGACCGGGAGAAGGCCGTTGAGGAGGAAAAACGAAAAGCCATTATAGCCATGGCAGGTGCGGTTGCTCATGAGATGAATACGCCTCTTTTTTCGGCCATTGCATCCAGTCAATTGCTGCAGGAGGATTTTAATTCAGATTCAGACGCCTACAACGACTTGCAACTTATCATCAGAAATTTAAAAGAAATCAGCAGCATGATTAAAAAAATAGCTGCCATCGAGAATCTGGAAATGAAAACTTACGTTGGGAATTCAGTTATCATGGATATTGAAAAATCTTCTGCTAAACAGGACACTTCTTCATGAGTCTTGCATAAACCTCAGATAATGCATTCCGGACTTGATCCGGCACCCACAATTCATATGGCACTGATAAGATTCTGGATTTTCGCTTTCGCGGGAATGACAATACCCAATTTGTGGTTCTAATAATTTCAACGAGTTAGAAGAACTTTGGACTGTACAGTTAACAAATAAAGGTGTTATTATGTGGGGATGCGATTACATACCGTCTTTAAGCGGAAGCAGTTGGTCCGGTCGATTTTTTCCCGGCGGGATTTTATATCTGCTGGTATGTGGATTATTTATCTTTCTGTTTGTCTATGTTGCAGTTCGGATATTTAATGCAATAACAACAGACAAGTCAGGTTCTCACCGGGATCGAACCGATTCGCTGGCCATTTTAAAAGTTCGATTTGCAAAAGGCGAAATCTCTACCGAAGAGTTTAGGAAGATGAAGCAGATTCTTTTTTAGAATTAAAACAAACGATTTCGTAAATCCTGCTTCAGCGGGGCTGTGTTGTGCTGCATCTCG
>JAOZQY010000139.1:1926-6551 GCA_029931975.1 Bacteroidales bacterium
TCCCACGATTAGTAAGCCTCATGGATGAAAGAATTAATATCATGGAAGAAATACCCATACAAAGATTTTCCGTAAAAAACCTCGACTGTGTATCATGTGCGGCAAAAATTGAACAAGGATTGAATGCACTCGATGGAGTGGATGAAGCTGTACTCGATTTTGCAAGCCTGTCCCTTCATTTAAAGACAAAAGATGTTGCAAGGGTTTTAGAAGAAGTCCGAAAACTTGAACCTGAGATTGAGCTGGTACCGAAATCTAAAAACAAAGTTTTGCATGAGCATAAGGAAGAAGCTGAAAGATTCAAGGTTAAAAGAGAGCTTTCAGTCCTCATTGTGGCATCTTTCTTGTTTATACTGCAAATATTTTTTGAGGACTGGTTTCATAACAAAGCCTTTGCCAATCTGGAAATTGCCCTTGTTTTTTCAGCTTACATTCTGGCAGGGTGGAATGTTCTTTTCGGAGCCCTGAGAACCATCAGAAAAGGAATACTTTTCGACGAAAATGTACTCATGGTTATTGCTACCGGTGGAGCGATGGCGATTCACGCTTATTCAGAGGCTGTCGGAGTAATGATATTCTTTAAAGTAGGTGAAATGTTACAAGAATTAGCCGTGTCGCGTTCGCGAAGATCGATAAAAAGTTTGTTGGCAATCAGGCCGGACAAAGCCGTAGTAAAGACTTTAGAGGGATATATGGAAACAACGCCCGAGTCTGTTAATGTCGGTGATATTATACTTATAAAGCCTGGTGAAAAAATTCCTCTTGATGGCGATATACTTTCCGGAAATTCTCAGTTGGATTCATCTGTTCTAACTGGCGAATTTGTGCCTGTAACAGCCGGTCCCGGAGATAAGGTCATGGCCGGACAAATTAACAAAACCGGTGCATTAACTATTTGCGTATCTCGGCCTTTTAATGAATCGTCTATTGCCAAAATAATGGACTTGGTTGAAAATGCGACTGCCAGAAAGGCCAGGACCGAAAAATTTATTACTACCTTCGCACGATATTATACTCCTGCCGTAGTATTTATAGCAGCGTGCATTGCCCTGATTCCGCCTTTCTTTCTGGTAGAATCTTCATTCCAGACATGGATATATCGTGCGCTGGTCCTTCTGGTGATCTCCTGTCCCTGTGCTCTGGTAGTCAGTATTCCCTTGGGTTATTTCGGCGGCATAGGCAGGGCTTCCCGAAGCGGTATACTTGTAAAAGGCTCGAATTATATCGACGCACTTTCAGTTGTTAAATCAGTAGTATTTGACAAAACCGGTACGTTGACTAAAGGTGTTTTTAAAGTCATAGAAGCAGTTCCACAAAATGGATTTAATCAGGCTGAGCTTTTGGAGTTTGCCGCCGCTGCCGAATGTCAATCAAACCATCCAATCGCAACTTCGATTACGGAAGAGTTAACCCGTCTCGGTAATAAAATAGACACTTCAAAGATTCTTGAACATACGGAAATCACCGGGAAAGGAGTACGGGTGCGTTACGGTAAGCATACTGTTCTTGTAGGTAACGACAAGCTTTTGCACCGGGAGAAAATTCCCCATGACAAATGCGATTTTGACAGCACTGTTGCTCATGTTGCAGTAGATGGAACATATGCAGGTTGTCTTATAATCGGTGATGAAATTCGACCAGATGCGGAAAAGGCTGTCAACGCTCTGCGCAGGCAGGGAATTGGACATATTGCGATGTTGACAGGAGATAACAGTTGTGCGGCTGAAGTTGTTTCAAACCGGCTGGGTCTTGATCGCTTTTACGCTGATCTTCTTCCCGAGGATAAAGTCAGGATCTTCGAAAAAATTGTAAAAAATAATACGAATAGTGGAAAAACTGCGTTTGTAGGTGATGGTATTAATGATGCACCTGTTATTGCCAGAGCAGATGTAGGAGTGGCAATGGGAGCGTTAGGATCGGATGCGGCTATTGAAACCGCTGATGTCGTACTTATGACAGATTCTCCTTTGAAGATGGCCGAGGCTGTTTCAATTGCAAAACATACCCGAAAAATAGTCTGGCAAAACATATGCCTGGCATTTGTTATTAAAGGGATTTTTATCATACTTGGAGCCATGGGGTTGGCAACCATGTGGGAAGCTGTTTTTGCAGATATGGGAACGGCTTTGTTAGCAGTTGCAAATTCTACAAGGATTTTTGGCGGGAATCCATAATACTTTTAACCAACACTTATCATAATTTTTAAATATTTCCCGTTAAAGTAAGCATAAAGGGAAATCGTAACCGTTCACTTATAACTCCGGAATGGATTTATGGGACTTGGAAATAACCACATAATATCAAGGAGAATTGCATCATGAAAAAAATAGTTTTAGTAACAGTATTGGTCCCTGGTATTGTAGTAGGGACAGCTATGGCCCAGCAGAATATGCATATAAAAACAACTGACCAGAGTATGCATTAAGGTCAGGGCATGCATCAGGGCCAGAATATGCATCAAGGACATGGCATGATGGGGGGTGGTATGGGAATGGATATGAATTGCAGCAGAATGATGGGCAATATGAACGCTGCAAATCAGCAGAAATTCCTTAACGACACCAAAGAACTGCGTAAGCAAATGCAGATGAAGCGTTTTGAATACATGGAAGCCAGACGAAATCCGAATGCCAACCCGCAAGATATCAATAATCTGGAACAGGAAATGTTCAATTTAAGCGAAAAAATGAAAAAATAGGCTGAAAAGTATTTGCATTAGAAATTTTCTTTTCCCCAAAATCAACGGGGGATGTTGCTTATCCTGATCTTCCGGGTAGTGGCTGTCCCCTTATTTGTAAATTTTGTGTTTTTCCCGGCTCATTCAGGTTAGAACCTGTCCGGGCTAATCCTGTTCCCTGGATTGGATATTGACACTTTTTACACAACGGAATCCGACCTCTTCAAAGGACTCTCATGGCTGTCTAATGATATGAGATGGTATAATCACTTCACTGGAGAAATGTTTCTTAATACCTCCTAAAATCACATATTTCAAGTTGTTTGAATTGTCTGTTAAGGTTGTTTTTTTCAGGCTGACAGTCCACTCTCCGATTCCCACATTTATTCCTCGAATTCCAAAACTACAGGCTTGCTGCAATTTTCATTACATTATCGACAAGATCACTTTTAACCTTATTCCACTGAACATCCCATACCATAACCGGATCAGGCTCCTTGTCTGCTTCTGTGAAGTCAACCAGCCCCTTTAAAAATAAAAGTTTGCTGTAATTAACACCATGGCCTTCCTTTATTGCCATTTTTATCAGTTCATCCAGAAATATTGTTTTTCTGGTCAGGCAATACAGATCGATAAAATCTTTTTTACACCCCCTGCTGCCGATTGATATTATTTTCATTCGACCAATATCTTTCGGGTCAACTATCATAATGTTTTCCAATTCAGCTCGGATGGACTTTAAGGGAAATTTTAGCGATATGGGCAGGGTTATCAAATCAACTTTTATGGATTGAATCATTAACTCAATATGTCTTGATGACTGATTAATGACAGCAATGTCCGTATCTTTCATGTACTGTTTTATAGGATAAAATATTTCTTCAATATTTTTACCTGTAAAAAAGTCGAGATCCTCAGATTTTCGATGTCCCAGTTGCAGTGCAAGGGCTGTTCCTCCACCAAGATAACATTGCTTAATCCAGGCAAAAGAATTCAACTTTGATAATATGTTCCATATGGTGTGGGATATTGTTTGTGGGTACATGCCTTGTCATTTAATTTAAAAAATAGTTTCCAGAAATTTTTCGACCTGAATGATAAATTCCTGCTGGTTTTTAAAACCTGAATTATCTCTTCGCTGGAAAAAGTTTTCAGCATATATTTTACACCGGTTTCATCTCCGTGTTCTAAAAGACGATTAATAATAAAATATGAATCTTTTTCCGAAAGGTTTTTAAAGTCCACATCCCAAAAAAAATTACATAAACATTTGGGAAGTTTTTTATTTTTTTGAAATTCAGGCAAATCTAAACCTTTGATCTTTTATAGCTGTATTGGAAAGTTTTTAAAAAATATACCACAAATGAATTAAAATGCAAGGTGTTAAGGCACCAATAAGTGGGTGTTTTTTGCATTAGATAAATGTTTTTATTGATCTTTTATCTAAACTTGGCAATACCTTTTCCTTATTGCATTAGACTGATTCTGGGAACATAAGTTGAAATCTTACCGTTTTTATCGGCCACACCAACCAGAAACATGGTGCTTCCAGGGAAGTGTCCATTGTTGGTGGAACCCCATTCGGCATGGTCATGGACTGCCCACCAGCCGGGAATCTTGGGCTGTAGAATAAGATTTTTGGCCTGCCCCGAAACCGACAGCCGGAAACAGCAAGATAATCAGCAGCACCGAAAAAACACGCTATTGTTTTTTCGTCGCCGATTTTTTCGCCCGAAACAGGGTCCCTTTTGTTTTCGGGGAACTGTTAAGGCCGGTTTCGGCTACCAACTCAACGTCTTTAAATCCCGTCTGCTCGAGTAATGCCAGGAAATCCTCTCCCGGTATGGCCCCACCCTCTCAATGGGCCCATTTGTCGATTTGATCATCTATATCAGACTGCAAGGGTCCTGATAGTGTCTGGTCTGCGATCATCAACCGCCCGCCGGGT
>JAOZQY010000333.1 GCA_029931975.1 Bacteroidales bacterium
CCTGCCAGCTGGGGTCCCACCTGGGCGGTTTCACTGTCACTGGTCTGGGAACCGCAGATCACAAGATCTGCATCTGGAATTTCTTTTTTAATATATTTTCCAAGGATAAGGGAAGTCAAAAAGGTATCTGCCCCGGCCATTCGTTGATCTGAAAGCAGCACCCCCATATCCGCTCCCAGGGCCCTGGCCTGGTGCAGGATTTCCTCTGCCATTGCAGGCCCCATGGACAGGGCAGTGACATGGGTTTCCAAACCTTTTTTAATCCGGCTCTCCTTTATCCGGAGACCGGCTTCAAGGGCCCTTCTTGAACAGGGGTCCATCATGCCCTGGGCCAGTTCCCTTTTCAGGGTACCGGTTTTTGAATTCCAGGGAAGTTCAGAAACCATGGGTACCTGTTTTATACATACGATTATCTTAAGCATTTTCATTATTTATTTCCGGTTTCTTCCTGATTACTAATTTCTTCCTGATTACTAACTGGTATGCTGAATTTTCAGCTGGGCCGGGTCAGGATACTTCTGGCAATGACCATTTTCTGGACTTCGCTTGTGCCTTCATAGATCTGGGTTACCTTGGCATCCCTGAAATACCGTTCCACATCATACTCTTTGCTGTATCCATACCCGCCATGGATCTGAACCGCCATGTCCGTTACCTTTCTTGCTGTTTCACTGCAATGGAGCTTGGCCATGGAAGCCTCGGCTGAAAAAGGGGTTCCCCTGTCTTTATAAGCTGCTGCCCTATAGACCAGAAGCCTTGAAGCATCAATCTGGGTGGCCATGTCTGCCAGATAGTTCTGGATGGTCTGAAACCTGGATATGGGCTTGTTAAACTGCTGGCGCTCCTTGGCATAGGAAACAGAATCCTCAAAAGCAGCCTGGGCAATTCCCAGGGCCTGGGCTGCAATTCCTATTCGACCGGCATCAAGTGCTTTAAGTCCAATTTTTAAGCCCTGGCCTGATTTCCCAAGAAGATTTTTCAGGGGAACTTTGCAGTCTTCAAAAAACAAAGAGGACACAGGGTTGGCCCGCATGCCGCAGAGGTCTTCGATTTCTCCCACCATAAAGCCTGGTCTGTCCTTTTCCACAATAAAGACGTTGGCGCTGCCCGGGTTTCCTTCTGCCATGGCAAAAACCAGAATGGTGCCGCATACCCCGCCGTTGGTTACAAAGATTTTTGTGCCGTTGATCACATAACCATCAGGAGTTTTCCTGGCAGAAGTTTCCACCCCTCCGGCATCGGATCCGGCATTGGCCTCGGTCAGGCAGAATGCGCCAATGCTGTCCCCAGCAGCCATTGTGGGGACAAACCTGTTTATCTGCTCCAGACTGCCAAATTCCAGGATGGGATAGATGCCCACACTGTTATGAACAGTCACGCACAGCCCCAGGGCTGCTGACACCCGGGATAGCTCCTCAATGGCAATGGCATAGCTGATGGTATCCAGCCCTGCCCCTCCCAGGGATTTGGGAACCTGGAGCCCGAAAAAATTCAAGGGTTTCATTTTTTCTACAATGTCAAAGGGAAACCTTGATTCCCTGTCCAGTTCAGCAACCCATGGTTTTATCTCATTTTCAGCAAATTCACGGACAATTTTCCGAATTAGCTGATGTTTCATGCATGGATTAAAATCCATCATTTGCGGTCCTTTATATGAAAAAGAATCTCACCACAGAGTTCACAGAAGATACCGAGAATAGAGCTCTGTGCTCTCTGTGGTTAAAATATTTTTCATGGTTTGTTGTACCCGTCAGGGCATGGGGATTATTCAAAAGCATTTT
>JAOZQY010000334.1 GCA_029931975.1 Bacteroidales bacterium
AAAACAGTGTAAAAGTGGGTGCCTATCTTCTTGAGAAACTGGAAGCCCTGAAAAAATATAATGTTGTGGGTGATGTCCGGGGCCAGGGACTTTTTGCAGGGATTGAGTTTGTAACGGACAAAGCCACCAAAAAACCTGTGTCTGAGGGTCAGATGGCTGAGCTCATGGGTAATGTCATGGCCCGGAATGTTATTGTGGGACGGACCAACTCCAGTTTCCACGGATTCAACAATGTCATGAACTTTGCTCCCTGCCTTATCATTACCAGGAAACAGGTTGACACAATTGTTGCTGCTGTGGTAACTGCCATTGAAAAAACATTTTAATAAGATCGTAAAATCATCATATTTAAGGGAGATTGACAAAATGCATGTTGGAATATTAAAAGAGATCAAGGTTGCAGAGAAAAGAGTTTGCATGACACCTGCAGGTGTGGTTGCCATGAAAAAAAACGGTCACGATGTTACCGTTGAAAAAAATGCAGGCGCCAGCGCTGGTTTTCCCGATACAGACTATATTGCTGCAGGTGCAGCTATAGCTGACACCCCTGCCCAGGTTTTTAAAAAATGTGACATGGTAATGCATGTAAAAGAACCCCAACCCTCGGAGTATGACTTGATCCGTGAAGATCAGATTGTATTCACCTATCTTCATCTGGCAGCAGATGAGCAGCAGACCATGGCTTTGATCAAAAGCAAATCCATTGACATTGCCTATGAAACCATTGAAAAAGACAATGGTTCCCTTCCCCTGCTCCTTCCCATGAGTGAAGTGGCTGGTCGTATGGCTACCCAGGAAGCAGCAAAATATCTTGAAATGCCCCAGGGTGGAATGGGCGTTCTCCTGGGCGGAGTAACAGGTGTTGAGCCTGCCACTGTAGTTGTTATCGGTGGTGGGGTTGTGGGTATCAATGCAGCCAAAATGGCCTGCGGCCTTGGTGCAAAAGTATATATCCTGGATACTAACCTGGAAAGGCTTCGGTACCTGGATGATGTTATGCCTGCCAATTGCTTCCCCATCATGTCCAATGCAGCTATTCTTGAAGAAATGGTAATCAAGGCTGACGTTGTGATCGGTGCTGTTCTGGTGGCCGGCGCAAAAGCCCCCAAGCTATTGACAAAAGAGATGCTCAAAAAAATGAAAAACGGTTCTGTAATTGTGGATGTAGCCATTGACCAGGGCGGATGTTTTGAAACTTCCAAAGCCACCACCCATACCGAACCTACCTATGAAGTAGAAGGTGTTACCCACTATTGCGTTGCCAATATGCCAGGTGCTGTTGCCAGAACTTCCACCAGAGCCCTGACCAATGCAACACTGCCCTATGCACTTGAAATTGCCAATAAGGGATGGAAAAAAGCAATGCAGGAAAACAAGGAAATTAAACTGGGCGCCAATGTAATTAAAGGCCAGGTAACTTATAAAGCAGTTGCTGAGGCCTTTGACCTTGACTATACACCTGTGGAAGAATTCCTTTAATCAGCAATAAAAAGTTGTGGTTCTCTTTTTTATAGTGGGCCACAACTATATTTATCAACAATCCTGCCCAGGCTATTGTATGAATCAAATCGAGTTTTTCTGCCAGGGCCTTTAACAGTATAGTAAAGGTTGCCAGAACCATTATCGAGCTTGAAGGGCAAAACAGATCTGCTGGCAGAATTTGATGAAAGCAATCCAGTAGATGTCAGATCAGGCAAGAAAACCGGAATCGTTCAACAGTTTTTTCAATGGCTTTGCCTTGACTTTGATCTTAATATAGACCAAATTTAGGTCAAATC
>JAOZQY010000335.1 GCA_029931975.1 Bacteroidales bacterium
TTTCATGTCTAATGACAAAGTTTATCATTTTTATCCTTTCATGGCAAGCTTGCTGCTTTTCCCTTTATGTATTGTTGAAACGTTCAAATTTTTTTCTTGATGTTTTATCTGGATAATTATAAAGTTTTGATATATTAGCAGGTAATTAACAACAATCACTGAAAGATCAGACACATGGCTGGTGAAAAAATATTAGTCGTTGATGACGAAGAAAATATCCGGTACCTCTATGAACAGGAACTGTCTGAGGATGGATACCAGGTTGTTATGGCCACTGATGGCAAGCAATGTCTCGAAAAAATAGTTTCAGAGTTGCCAGACCTTATACTTCTGGACATAAGGATGCCGAAGATGGATGGACTGGAGGCAATTGGAAAAATAATAGACTTAAATAAGAATATCCCCATTATTCTTAACACCGCATACTCAACATATAAAGAAGACTTTATGAGTTGGGCGGCTGATGCCTATATAGTCAAATCATACGATCTTGATGAGCTTAAAAGTAAAATCAGAGAAGTTCTTGATAAAAAAAAGATGCAGCTATGAAGAAAGTACTTGCAATGATCCTTGCGGGCGGAAAAGGGGAACGGCTATATCCCCTCACCCGAGACCGTGCAAAACCCGCTACACCCTTTGGTGGCAATTGCAGGATTATTGATTTCACCATCAGTAACTGTATAAATTCCGGATATAGGAAAATATATGTATTAACCCAGTACAAGTCACTGTCTCTTGACCGGCATATCCAGCGTGGCTGGAATTTCCTTAATAACCGCATTGGCGAATTTGTCTATATAGTACATGCACAGCAGCGAATAAATGAAAACTGGTATAAGGGAACAGCAGATGCAATATACCAGAATTTTTATACCCTCCAGCAGGAGCGGCCAGATATGGTTCTTATTCTGTCCGGTGATCATGTTTACAAAATGGATTACCGTACTCTGATTAATTTTCATATCCAGAAAAAAGCTGACCTTACAATCGCATCTGTTGAGATAGGTAAGGAGCACTCAAGTGATTTTGGGGTAATCCAGGTTGATGATAGTCTCAAGGCCACTGGGTTTAAGGAGAAGCCCCTGCGACCAAAAATAATTAGCGGAAATCCTGATACAATTCTTGCTAACATGGGCATATATGTATTCAACACTGATGTTCTTGTGAAAAGGCTCATTGAAAATGCACGCAAGGTTACTACACAGCATGATTTTGGGAAAAACATAATTCCTTCAATGCTGAAGACAGACAGGGTGTATGCTTTCCCCTTTATTGACAAGAATACAAAGAAGCCTGGGTACTGGAAGGATGTAGGTTCAATAGATGCCTATTACCAGGCCAATATGGATATTCTCAATGACAGTCCATTATCATATCTTGATGATAAATCATGGCCTGTGTTTACTTATGAAAAACAGGCACCACCTGCAAAAATAACTGGTTTTGAAATAAAGGATAATGAGAATTTCGGTGTTGTAACAAACTCGGTTATCGCCAAGGGCTGCATTGTTGACAGGGCCAGGATAGATCATAGTGTTGTGTCAGCAGATGTAAATGCCGGACCATATTCAGTTATTGAAGAATCTATCCTTCTTGATAATGTTACAATTGGAAGGAATTGTCGGATCCGTAAAGCTATAATTGATAAGGGTGTTATAATTCCTGACAATATCCAAATTGGCTACAATAAAAAGAGGGATGCCATGAAGTTTACTGTTTCAGATACTGGCATTGTTGTAGTCCCTAGGAATGCTGCATTTTAACCCAGAATAAGA
>JAOZQY010000336.1 GCA_029931975.1 Bacteroidales bacterium
CGACCCCCTGCTCCCAAAGCAGGTGCGCTAACCGGACTGCGCTATACCCCGATTTTCGAGGTGCAAATGTAAAGAAATATTTTGATAATTATTGCATCTCGGGCAAGCTCATGAACAAATAGTTTTCAAAAACCATTGATGATTCTTATAAATAGATGGCCTGATATTTTTTTTATGAGAATATTCTCACTATTTTTGGATTGAATTTATAGCGATGCCAAGACGGAAAAGAATGAGAAAAGTAGTGGCGCCTCCTGGGTTCAGGGGCTACAAGCCCTATGGAACCCGACAAGGCAGGACGAATCATGTGGACTTGCTCTACGAAGAATATGAGGCTATTAAGCTTGCCGACTACGATATAATGAACCAGTTGGAGGCCTCCCAGATAATGGGAGTTTCCCGAGCCACGTTTGCACGTGTTTATGAAAGTGCCAGACGGAAGATTGCCAAGGCAATGGTAGAGACCCGTGAAATAAGATCAGTTTTCGGAGATGCCAGCCTGGACAATTCGTGGTTCATGTGCGATGCCTGTGACACCCGTTTCAATATCCCGGACAAAAACACTGAACATCACTGCCCTTTATGTAAAACTGAAAATATTCACTCAATTAAAGAATAAGTATGAAAACGATTATATCCTCTACAGGTAACAAACTGGATTCGGGTTTTGATTTGAGATTTGGTCGTGCAGGGTGGTTCTGCCTCCTGGATGATGAAAGCGGAAAAACAAGCTTCCATGAAAATGAGTATAAAGAAGCGTCTCATGGAGCTGGAACCAGGGTTGTTGAAAAAGTTGTTGAACTGGGAGCTACCAGGGTAATATCGGGTGATTTTGGACCCAAAGCAAAAGAGTTACTGGAGAAATTTAATATCCAGATGGTACTCATTTCGGATGATTCAAAATCCATTGCAGATATTGTTGACAGTATCAAGTAACATTCTTGTAATACAGAACTTTAAAAACAAAAACTTATGCCAGGATTTGACAGAACCGGACCAGGGGGAGAAGGATCCCGAACCGGCAGGCAGATGGGTAAATGCAGTAATGGTGAAAACAATGCTTCCGGAAAGGAACCTCTTATGGGCAGAGGTATGGGCAGAGGTATGGGCAGAGGTGTCGGCAGAGCTGCAATACGTGGAATCGGAAGAGGTGCCGGAAGAGGCCCGGGCCGAAATGCCAGGTAGAATTAGAGACCCGAACACTTACAAATGATAAATTATAGACTAAGATGATAAAAAAAATTGCCGTACCTACAAGCGACGGGAAACTTGATGGACATTTTGGCCACTGCCAGCAGTTTGTCCTGGTTGAAGTTGAAGAGAAAGAGATCAAAGGAATTAGTTACCTGGATGCACCACCCCACCAACCGGGACTGCTGCCTCCATGGCTGGCCGAACGGGGTGCCACTGATATTATCGCAGGAGGCATGGGACAACGTGCAATCGATCTGTTTAATGAAAGAGGTATCAATGTATTTGTGGGAGCACCAGCCCTCCCTCCCGAAGAGCTGGTAGTTGGTTTCCTGAATAAAAGCCTGAGCTTTTTAGCAAACTACTGCGATCATTAGATCCTGAACAATGCCAATTAAGATCGCCGTTGCCAGTGGAAAAGGAGGAACGGAAAAACCCAATGACATGCTGTTCTTTCCCGAGCTTGAACTGGCTACTGAAAGCACGATCTTCCAGGAAATTCCATACCTATTTTAGGAAAACTTCCCTTTGTTGAAATTGGGAAATGAACCATGATTGCCGGTCAATCCATTTTTAG
>JAOZQY010000140.1 GCA_029931975.1 Bacteroidales bacterium
GGAGCCATTGGCGGGCCCCAGCTTGAATAATTTCTCTGGCCATATTGAATGGAATATAGAGTGCTGGAGAGGCCTCCATATAGGAGAATTACCAGGTAGAAAATCAAAAAACCCGAGGTGATTACATCCACACTGGCCCGTTTCTTCTCAGACCAGCGCTCATACAGCACATCCATCCGGACATGGGCTTTAAGCTGCATGGAGTAGCCACCCCCAAGCAGGTAATAGGCGGCCATGGTGAACTGTGCCATTTCCATTGTCCAGTCAAAGGGAACATTAAAAAATGTTCTGGAAATCGATGAAAACAAAAGAATGCCCATCATCACGAAAACCAGATACAGTGCAAACTTACCTACCCTCCGGTTTACTGCGTCTACACCTCTTACATAGTTTCTTATTACCTTGGGCATTTAAACTTCCTTTTTATATCTTAGAACCGCAAATGAAACAAACTGAACGCTGCCTTCCCCGGTTTTCTGCAAAGCCCGGGAAGGCAGCGGATAACTTTCAAAATATTTATCTGCCCTGGGATTAATATCGGTAGGGAGCACCCGCGTCCCGCATGGTTTTTGCGTACTCTTTTAATATGGCAACAACCTTGGCATTTCTTTTACTTTTTGCCGCAATCTCGTCCCAGTATTTAAGGGCTTCGTCTTCCACTGTTTTCCATTCTGCTTCTGGAATGGTTGTCAGCTCCAACTTCCCGCCTTTTGTTCTATAGTGAGCCTCTCCCCACCAATACCAGTATTGCCTGTGATAATGGGAACTGTCCATTGCCAGCTGGAACAATGTTTTTAAATGTTCGGGCAGAGCATCCCATTTTTCCGAGTTGGCGAAATAAGAACCTGCCCAGGCACCGGAAATATTATTGGTCAGATAATATTTATTAACGTTGGCCCATCCCACGGTATATGCCTCGGTAATGCCTGACCAGGCAATTCCGTCCAGTTCTTTTGTCTGCATGGCAACTTCAACGTCTTCCCAGGGAAGGGTTACCGGGATAACACCAAATTTTTTCAAAAATCTCCCACCTGTTGGAAAGGTAAAAACCCGTTTTCCCTTAAGATCTGCAATACTTCTAATGGGATCCTGGGTGGTGAAGTTACACGGATCCCAGGAACCACACCCGAGCCAGGTAACATTTTTTACTTCAGAATAGGCTTCCTCCCAGATTTCGTTGAGTCCATAGTGATGGAAAAGTGCCGGGACATCCAGGGAATAACGGGATGCAAAGGGGAAGTAGGCTCCAAAGACAGAGACATCCACGGGTGCGCCAATGGAATCTTCATCGCTCTGAACCGCATCAATGGTTCCCCGCTGCATTGCCCGAAACAATTCACCTGTTGGCACCAACTGGTCTGCATTGTAAAGCTCGATAACCATTTCCCCATTGGCAGCCTTATTAAATGCATCTATTGAGGGTTTACAGACATGTGCTGCCAGGGAGGCACCGGCATAGGTCTGCATCCGCCACTTAATGGTTGTTTTTTTACCTGCAATTACCGAGGGTGCTGCTACGGCTGTTGCTGCAACTGCCGCAGCAGTTCCTGTTCCAACTTTTTTGATAAACTCGCGTCGTTTCATGCTACCTAGCTCCTTTGCTGATGTTTTGTTGATATTCAACCAATCCTGCAATCATGGGCCTGGTTAATGTTCCAACTAGCCTGAACTATATCCCGCCACTGGCGACCCATGTGATCGCCAGTGAATGTCATTGATATTGATGTCTACACAAGTATTCTCCTGAGTAAGGCCTTTACCACCTGCACCTTGAATGAATTCCTGGTAAGGGGCTTTACTGCAGCCACTGCAACATCTGCTGCTGCCATAATGGTTTCATCATTGGCTTGCTTTCCTTCAAGAAAGGCTTCAACAGCCTGGGCTCTTAATGGAATTGGAGCCACAGCACCCAGGATGATGTTGGCATCTTTAATTGCCTGGCCCTCCAGATTAAAGGAATAGGCCATATTTACAATGGGAAAATCAATGGAATTCCTTATTCTGAACTTCTCATACCCCTGTTTGTTTGTTTTCAGGGATGCTGGTATTTCAATTTCTTCCACAAGTTCATCATGATCAAGAACAGTGCACTTCATGATGTCCGCTGAAAAGAAGTCATCAGCGCCCAGGGTTCTTTTGGTGGTTTTGATCTTTGCGCCAAGGGCCATGAGAGCCGGTGCCATGTCCGAGGCATTCACTGCAATACACCCACAGTTGACACACCGGGCAGCTTCGGACTGGATCTCCTCAAAACCTTTTATGTTCAAAGTTCGTAAACTTTTTTGATGGCTATCTGAATGGACCTCAAGGGATTGGCCCAGGGGCATATGGGATTCAGGCGTGATCCTGGCCATGGAAAAGGCTGTTTTACGCCCGGCAGCAACGGCATGGATTATGGATGCCGGGCCGCTGACGATGTCACCGCCTGCATAAACCCCTTTCATACTGGTGGCTTGGGTCTCTTCATTAATTACAATCCAGCCCTGGCTAGTTTTTACTTTATCTTCAGTATAAGAGAGATCTGTTGATTGACCAATGGCCAGGATGATCTGGTCAGCTTCAATAACCTGTTTAACAGATTCATCAAACTCCGGATTAAACCGGCCGACCTCATCAAATACAGATGTGCAGCTGACAACTTCCATTCCTGACAGAGTGCCGTTTTTTTCCATTATTTCTTTGGGACCAAAGGAGGGCAGAATGGTTACACCTTCATTAAGGGCCTCTGCGATTTCTTCTTCAAAAGCCGGCATGGTATCCCTGGATTCCAGGCAAACCATGGTGACCTGCTCTGCACCCAGACGACTGGCAGTGACAGCAACATCAACAGCCACATTGCCTCCGCCCACAACCAGCACTTTTTTACCGACACTGGGTTTTTCACCCAGGCCGATGGAAGCCAGAAAATCAATACCAGGGGTAAGAAGTTCTGCTTTTTCCATGGAAAGGGTTCTCTCTCCCCATGCGCCTGAAGCCAGGAACACGTATTTGAAGTTTTTGCGAAGGTCTGTCAGGGTGACTCCCTCCTGGCCAACCGTGACACTGAACTTGAATTCAATGCCCATGGCCTTAAAGGCGTTGAGCTGGCGCTGAACCACATCTTTGGCAAGGCGGTCGGCAGGAATACCATAGGTCAGCATACCGCCTGCTTCCGGCATTTTTTCATACACTGTGACCTGGTACCCGGCTTTTCGGAGATAATATGCAGCAGATATGCCGGCAGGTCCTGCACCGACGATGGCCACGCTCTTTTTAAGCTGCTTTTTGGGGGATGTTAAAAATTTATCTGCATTGTCAAGGATATAATCCCCGACAACCTGTTCAACATTCCTGATGGCGACGGCTTCATCAAATTCAGAACGATTACATTGGGACTCGCATAAATGTGGGCATACCCGTCCTGTAATGGCAGGGATGGGATTGCTTTCAAGAATAATCAATGCGGCTTTGTCCATCTCCCCTTTGCGGACATGGTCCATGTAGGCTGGAATCTCGATGTTTCCAGGGCAGGTTTCAGAGCAGGAAGGTTGTGCAACCCTTACGCTGCCGAAAATAGAATGATATCGATTCTCTCCAAGGAGAGCCGCACACTTGGTACCGCCTTTTCTCAGGCAATGGAACAAATCGTCTGGAGCACGATAGTACCAGCATCTCGGCTCCTGGCAGATATTGCCCCCAAGGGTACCCATGTTCCTGAGCTGGGGGGAAGCCACGGACCTGGCGGCCTGGGCCAGTAGTGCATACTGGTCCTTGATAATTTCGTTGTTGCATATGTCAGCAAGGGTGGTCAGGGCTCCGATGCGGATTCCTTTTTTTGTTGCCTTTACATAGTTCAGTCTTGGGATTGTTTTAAGATCCACCAGGGTCCCGGGAGCCTGGTCATGAATTCTGTCCTTGAGTACCCCAAGTAAGTCTGTACCGCCTGCAATGGCAACAGCTTTTCCATTGGCTCTAGACAAGATGGCCGTGGCTTCCTTGAGAGACGAAGCTGATATGTGTTTGAAGTTTCTAAGCGTCATCTTTTTCTCCTTAAACCTTTCCCAGAGCCCGGAGCACTTTTTCGGGCTTGATCGGAATATCATTAATTCTGACACCGATGGCATTATAGATTGCGTTCATGATGGCCCGCGGTGTGCAGGTCAGGGTACCTTCGCCAATTCCGCAGGCACCGTATTCTCCTGCACCTTTCCAGATCTCAAGAAGGATGGGATCAATTTCAGGCATATCTGCCATGGTGGGAATCTTATAATCAATAAAATTAAAATTAAGGGGTACACCGGTTATCTCATCATAGATAATTTCTTCGGTCAGGGCTTCACCCATGCCCATGACCTGGCCACCCACCTGCTGGGCTTCAGCACCCGAGGCAAACATGACCTGACCACAGTCATTAATGACCACCAGATGCAGCACATCGACTTTTCCCGTGTCTGTATCCACTTCCACTTCGGCAAAATTAGCAAAATATGGAACACCTGTTTTTGCTGCATTGGGCAATCTGCTTTTGGTAACCACGATTGGCACAAGATCCCCTTGAAACAGCAACTCTTTCACAGTAAGGCCCTGGTCAGGATGTTTCTTAACAAAAATGCGACCGTCAACAATGTCCATATCCGAAGATTTAACCTTGAGAACAGGTTCCGCCCGTTTAAAAATCTCTTGTTTGAGCTCTTCCACTGCAGAGGCAATGACCTCAGACTGTAGATAGGACACGGCACTGTCGGTCTGCACGCAGTCTTTCATACTGGTGTCTGTGTTGACCACATGATTCCAGTGAATTTTTTCCGGTGTAACGCCCAGAAAACTCAAGGACTCGGAACACCCCAGAACGTTGCAGGTGTTGGAACCGGTTCCTGTTTCTACAGTTGGTGCATTGAGAATCACGGTGCCGTCAGGGTTCAGGGTGATGGAAATCGGGATAAGCCCCCGGCGAACTTCCTGCCATTCCGCATGCCATGCCGGATGCAAAGAAAATCCTACCCCGCGTTTCTTGGTCTTGTCAAAGGTTAGCCCCTGGCCGGGTTTGTTGCGCTTTTCTTTCCATCCAATTTTTTCAGCACCCTGCTTAAGAACTTCCACCAAACTCTTGTTCGGAAGGGTTTCCCACTCGTGCCCGAAATTTTTGATGCAAAGGTCAATGGGGTCCATATCCAGTTTTTCAGCCAGCAGGTCCACAACGTGGCCGAAAATGAGATTGAACTGAGAATTACCAACTCCCCGCATCATACAGGCCGGCAATTTGTTGGTGTAAACCGCATAGGATTCCAGTTTTACGTTGGGGATATGGGCAAAGGATACTTCGGAGATTTCCAGGGGAGCAAATTTCAGAGCAAAAATAGAGTGATCTGCATAAGCGCCGGTATTGCCTATGGACTTGAAGTACATTGAGGTGATGGTGCCGTCTTTTTTGGCACCCACCTTTCCATAATAGATAGCAGGCTGGCGAGAGTCGTGGAAACTTTCCCGACGGGTATGTTTGAACTTTACAGGGCGGCCCGTTTTTTTCGAGAGCACGGCCGTGAAAAGAAAAAAAGGTTGTTCTCCGGTGTCTCCCCGGCCAAACTGACCACCTACATATGAACTAATCACGTTTACCTTATGCAGGGGCAGGCCCAGCATTTCGCTGATGTGCATGCGGGATTGATCTGCTTCATAAGAATTGGAGTAGAGTGTGAGCTTTTCGTCTGTCCAGTCAACCAGACAACACCAATTATCAAGGGAGCCCTGTGTGGCGTTGTGGTGGATCGAGGTGCCGTCAATAACCACCTCAGCTTTGGCAAACCCGGCATCAACATCGCCTTTGTCCAGAAACACATCCTCCCCTCCCATTTTTTCCGGGGGTAACACATTGTTTGGAGTCATCTCCGGATGAATAATGGGAGCACCCGGCTTCATGGCTTCCATGGGATCAAGGACAAAGGGAAATACTTCCCATTGAACATCAATCAACCGGATCGCTTCATCGGCGATCTCTTCGCTCTCGGCAGCCACAACAGCACCTACTTCATCTGTAACCCAGCGGGCATAGTCTCCCAGTACCCGGCGGTCATTGAAATCCGCCCACATCTTTCTGTCATAGGATACCGTATCCACGCCATCGGTCCAACCAGCGTTGGTGGGCCGAAATGAGATAAACTCCGGGTCCTTATAGGTCATTACAGAAACTACTCCGGGAAGCTGTTCAGCCCGGCTCACGTCAATATCCTTGATACGGGCATGGGCATGGGGGCTGCGCAACACTTTGGCATACAGCATACCAGAAAATCGGCTCTTAAGGGTTATGTCATCTATATATTCGACTTTTCCCCGGGCCTTTTCCCAGGTATCAATTCTGGGTCGATAGCCTCCGACAAATTTGCGATTCGAGTTTGGTCGCGGTGTGTAGGGCTGCTTCATGACTCTTCTCCTTTTTTCGCAATTTTTTCTGAAGCGTGGGTAACTGCCTGGGCAATACC
>JAOZQY010000337.1 GCA_029931975.1 Bacteroidales bacterium
TGGGGCATCATTTTCCCAGTAGTAATTGGTATAAGTATTATTACCATTGATGTTATCGGTTCTTATCACTCTTTCAATCTTCAGGCCGACCAAATGAGAACAGAATACACCAATCGTCAGAAAAAAATAATCAAACAGGAAGTTAATCGTGTCGTTGATTTGATTTCTTATGAGAAATCACAAAGTGAGATATTGGCAAAAGAGAAAATCACATCAAGGGTTTATGAAGCGTACTCAATCGCTCAGAACATTTATCAACTCAATAATACCACCAAAAACGAAACTGAAATTCAGCAGATGATTATAGATGCATTAAGACCCATCCGATTTGAAAAGGGAACCGGTTATTATTTTGTCATTAGTCTGGATGGAATGGTTATGCTTAACACAAATAAATCAGAACTGGAAGGAAAAAACCTGCTGAGTCTGCAGGATACATATGGTAAAAATTTTATCAGAGAAATGATTAAAATTGCGAAACAATCCGGTGAGGGCTTTGATGAATACTACTGGGCAAAACCGGACATGGAAGGTGTTGACTTTAAAAAAATCTCGTTTATCAAAATCTTTGAGCCTTACAACTGGATCATCGGTACTGGTTTGTATGTGGATGATATGAAGGAACAAATTAAAAACAACCTGCTGTCAACCATCAGTAGAATACGGTTTGGGAAAGAAGGATATATCTTTATTAACAAATTAAATGGAGATGCTTTAGTATCAAATGGAAAGCTTCTTTCCGGAACAAAAAAACTGTGGGAGGCTTTCAATAAAAATCCTGAAAAAACAAAAAATATCTTTGATATGGAGCACAGTGCTGCCCTAAAACCTGATGGGGATTATATTTATTATTCATGGGAAAAATTAACCGACTCTAACAAAGAATCACCAAAAACATCTTTTATTTATGGAATTCCTGGCCTGCAATGGCTTGTTGGTGCAGGTGTTTATCTTGATGACGTAGAAACGGATATTGCGTTAATGCGAACCGGATTAATCAATCAGACAAAACTAAAAATATTTTATTCTATTCTGATTGTCATGGGCATATCCGCAATTATTATTCTGTTTTTCAATTGGTTGAACCGCAGACTCAAGAATGATTTCAAACTTTTTTTATCATTTTTTAACCGGGCGGCATACTCTCATGAAAAAATTGATTGGGGAAATATTAAATTTATTGAACTTGACCAGATGGCGAAAAATGCCAATAAGATGCTTGCAGATCGCAAACAGGCTGAGGAGGCACTGCGAGAGAGTGAGGAGAAATACCGCCATCTCATAGAGAAACTGGATGATATTATTTGGACGCTTGATTTAAATTTAAACACCACATATGTGAGTCCTTCAATTGAAAAAAATCTTGGATTTACCCCGAAAGAGAGAATGGTTCAGGACCCTGTCGATCAGATGACTCAATCGTCGTACAATAACATAGCAGAGCTTCTTATCAAAGAATTAAATCGGGAACAAGAGCCGGGGGTTAATCCTGATAGGAGAGTTAGAGTAGAAGTCGAATATTATCATAAGAACGGTTCCACTTTATGGTTTGAAAACATCATCAGCGGGTTAAGAGATAAAAATGGTATGCTTTGTGGATTTCACGGTGTTGCCCGGGACATCTCAGAACGTAAGTTTGCAGAAAAGGAAAAAATAAAGGCTCAAAAAATTGCAGGAGAACAAAAAAAACTGGCTTTGGTTGGACAAGTTGCAGGGAAAATGGCCCATGATTTTAATAATGTTTTGGGCATTATTATGGGGAATGC
>JAOZQY010000055.1 GCA_029931975.1 Bacteroidales bacterium
CGTTTCTCCAGATTGTAAGAAAGATCCCCATCCAGAAACTTCTGGCGGATCACTTTGTAATCGCTTTCCTCGCGGATGGCCTCCAGTATCTGGTTCCGCTCCATGAAAATATCAAATTCGTCGGTGCCAATAATGGCCGTGCGGGGAGTTCTGATATTCATCTCCGGAATGATCTCCGAAAAGTTCAGATTATAGATAAGGGTATTAATAAAGGCGCAGCCCCTGCCCTTTCCACCCAGGGCCCCGCTACCCATGCTTACGATATTAGACTCATCCAGCAGCGCCGAACCCTCGAAATTGACTATCTTCCCTGTATTGGATTCGTTGCGGTACTTCTTGATCACATACTGCAGGTAGGCACGAAAATCGGCCGGATTCTTAAAATCTGTCACCTTCACCGGGTGGATCATCTTGGCGATCTTAATCTCGCCCCGGGCCATGAGCCAGAGGGAGAAATGATTCCTCTTCCCGTGATAAACCAGCGATTCACTGGGTATGGAACTGATATGCTTTTCAAATTCCTTCAGCGACCGCGCTTCGGCTATTTTCCTTCCCCCCGAGTCACGATACACAAAATTCCCGAAACCCAGGTGGTGCATGATGAAGTTGCGAACATCCTGAAGGAGTGTTTCACTGTTCTTATTGATGAAGGTGGATTTCAGTTCAAAGGCGCGGCGGGAGTTTTTAATATCGAAGGACTGAATCACCGTGGGGAGCCCTTTAATCATTTCGCGTACCTGGGCCACCAGGCTGAAGCCGGCATGGTCGTCCATCTCCCCCCTCCTGGTAAACTTTACATCGCTGATCAGGCAGAGCAGCGAGTCCTGGTACTTCTCCACCTTCTCGATGGCCTCCTCATAAGTAGTGGCCAGGAGGATCTTGGGCCGGGCCCTGAGCCGCAGCACCTTGAAAAGCTCATCCGAACTTACATCATCAATAATCCGCTTGGTCTGCTCGAGTACCGTATTATACAAGAGCGGCAGGTAGCGGGAGTAATAGATTTCCGAATCCTCCACCAGCAGGATGGTCTTCACCAGTCCAAGCTGAATATCATTCTCCACATTCACCTTGTCTTCAAGGTGTTTGACCATGGCAAAAAAGATGCTGGAATCGCCGTTCCATACAAAAAGATGGTCAATATTGCTCAGGGTTGGATTGCTTGCCTTGAAGTAACTTACCTCCCTGTCATTGTTCAAGAGTACGTAGATGGGAATATAGGGGTAATCACTTTTAACCCTGGCCGACACCTGCATGGGGGTCACCTTGTCGTTGCCGATCATCAGGATCACCATGTCGAAGTGGCGGGAATTAAGCTGCTCGATGGCCTCTTCGAAGTTTGAAACACCGGTCACCCGCGGCGCATTAGTCAGATTCAGTTGCGAATACTCTCCCAGGATATGTTCCGAGAAACGGCCCTCCTTCTCAATGCTGAAGGCATCGTAGAGGGTAGCTACCAGCAGAATCTCCTTCACCATGTAACGCATCAGATCGTGAAAGATATCCCGATTGGCATTCTGTTTGCCCAGGAACTTCTGAAGCAACTTCCTGGAGTTCACTTCACGCGAGTGCTGAAACTGATTGATCTCTGTCCTGACATCATCCTCCTCCAGGCTCTTCTGCAAAATCTTACGGGCCTCCTGACTGTTCAGATAGTTGGAGATAATACTGGCCAGGTTCTCTAAGAGCTGCCGCTCCTCCTTCAGAAAAGGCCCTTCGTCCAATTCTGGGAACTCCTTCAAATAGAATATTTCAATGGAGCCTTTTCGCTTATCGATGGTCTCAAACTTCTGCTCCTGCCTCCAGTCACCTTCCCGGAACCCCTTGCTGGAATATTCCTTTCCCTCGAACCAGATCCGGGCCACAGTCATTTCGGGGTATTGCCATGCCCTGGGCAGAATCACTGAAATTTGTGTCAGGGTTTCACCAATGGAGCGATTCTCCTTGATGATCTGGGTTGACTCATTGATACAGGTAAGTTCCTTGAGGCGCTCCTTGCGCTCAGCAATCAATCTTTGAATATCCTCTTCTGAACGAGGGATTAAGCTCACTTGCGTTCGCAGTTAAAATAGTTCGCTTCGCGAACAGTTAGTAGTTAGTCAATAACCATTACCCTTTACTTTCAAACACATTCCCGCTATGAAGCAGGTCGTCCATATTTTTGATCTTGGTCTCTTTCCTGGCATGCTCAACCTGATCAAAGAGCGCCGATTCAAAAACAGTGGAGTCAATGGCGCGAATCACCCCCATGGCCACCGGAAATTCTGGCAGTTCCATGCGCACCAGTCTGTAGTGGTTGGAATCATCAGCATCCTGGGGGTCGTGCACAATCAGATCATCCTCAGTGACCCCGTTCTCCCCGATGGTCACCTTCTCCATCTTGTTGCAACGCATCATCAATCCCTGATTGCGGTCCTTTCCGAAAATCATGGGCTTGCCTTCCTCCAGGAAGATCTGGTGATCCTCACGCACATCCTTGCCGGTGATATCCTTATGCACCTGGTTAGCAAAGATCACACAGTTGAGCAAAATCTCCACCACGCTGGTTCCCTTGTGCTCTGCAGCTGCCTTAAATACTTTTTTCATCATTTTGGGATCGCTGTCAACGGTCCGTGCAAAGAAGGTACCCTGTGCACCCATGGTTAGTTCGCCCGGTTTGAAAGCATTCTCAATGGTCCCGTCAGGCGAGGTTTTTGTCACACTCCCCTTGGGAGTAGTGGGAGAATACTGCCCCTTGGTCAAGCCATAAATCTTGTTATTGAAAAGCAGAATATTTACATTGATATTCCTTCGGATCAAATGGATGAAGTGATTCCCCCCGATGGCCATGGAGTCTCCGTCGCCTGTCACAATCCATACACTCAGGTTTGGATTGGAAGCCTTGATCCCCGAAGCAATAGGATTGGCCCGGCCATGCAGACTGTGAAATCCATAGGTGTTGATGTAGTAGGGAAAACGGGACGAACAGCCGATTCCCGACACAAAGACCACATCATCCTTGTCAATGCCGGTCTCGGGTAATACATTCATAACGGTAGAGAGCACCGCATGCCCCCCGCAACCGGCGCACCACTTAACAGGTCCACCCAGTTTAAAATCCTCTTTGGTGCTTATTGCAACAGGTTCAAAATTATGTGCCATGCTTTCTATTTAATCGATTCCAGAACTTCATTACACTTCACTTTCAACTCGGAGATAAAGAGCGGCAAACCCTGTATCTTATTGTACTGCAGATACTCAAACTGCGGATGCTTGGAGCGCAGATAAGAGGCAAACTGCCCCAGGTTAAGCTCACATACCAGTATCTTTTTATAATGGGAGAAAATTTCGGCCGTATTACGTGGTAAAGGATTGATGTAGTTAAACTGCGCCAGTGCCACACTCTTGCCTTCTTCTATCAAATCATTGACTGCACTAACGATGGCCCCATAAGTACCACCCCATCCCACCACCAGCAGGTCGGCCGATTCCGGCCCAATGACCTCCTGTTCAGGAATAAAATCCGCCACCTTCTGCACCTTCGCCTCACGCAGCTTCACCATCACCTCGTGATTCTTGGGGTCGTGCGAAACCTCTCCAGTCACATCAGCCTTTTCCAGTCCCCCAATCCTGTGACGAAGTCCGGGCTGTCCCGGTATGGCCCAGTAACGATTCAGCCTACCGGGATCACGTTTGTAAGGTTCATAATCCTCGTCATTGTCAGCCACCAGGGGTGGAACAATATCTGGCATATTCTTCATTTCAGGAATGGGCCAAAGCTCCGAACCGTTTGCCAGGTAGGAATCTGACAGCAAAATCACCGGGGTCATATGCTCCAGCGATAGTTTGGCCGCCTGGAAGGCAAAATCAAAGCAGTTGGCCGGCGATGATGAAGCAATCACTATTACGGGCGATTCGCCGCTACGTCCATACAGGGCCTGCATCAGGTCCGATTGCTCCGTCTTAGTCGGAAGTCCGGTGGATGGTCCTCCCCGCTGCACATTCACAATCACCAGTGGCAATTCGGTCATCACTGCCAACCCGATGGCTTCCCCTTTCAGGGCCAGTCCGGGTCCGGAGGTGCTGGTACAGGCCAGCTTCCCGGCAAAGGAGGCCCCAATGGCCGAAGTGATCCCGGCAATTTCATCTTCAGCCTGGAAAGCAATAGCTCCCAGGTGTTTACGTTTTGTAATCTCCTGCAGGATCTCAGTGGCCGGGGTAATGGGATAGGATCCCAGGAAAAGTCCCAGTCCCGCCTTCTCGGCAGCGGCCAGCAGTCCCCATGCAGTGGCCTGGTTGCCCGTCATATTCCGAAAGAGTCCCTTTTTCCCCTTCACCGGGTCCACATGAAAAGTAGTGGAGAGCGCCTCAATGGTCTCTGCATAATTATAACCCTCGTGCAGCACCGCAATATTGGCCTTGACCAGTGCAGGTTTTGTTTTGAACTTTTCCTTCAGGAAGTCCTCCCCGATCTTCAGATCGCGGTTAAAAAGCCAGTAAAGCAATCCGGCCACAAACTGATTACGAGTCTTCTCGGCCCCCTTGTTATCAAGCCCTTGTTGTAAAGCCACGTCCCGCGAGAGCATGCTGATGGGAGCCTTCACCACGTTATAACCCTCCAGGGAGTGATCATGCAAAGGATCCTCGGTATAACCCGCCTTCTTATAGTGCTTGTTGTCGAAGTTATCGATATCGATAATGACGGTAGCACCATCCTTCAGCCACTTCATATTTGCTTTCAGTGCTGCCGGATTCATGGCCACCAACACATCGGCCTGGTCGCCCGGTGTAGAGACCTCTTTATGTCCAATATGGACCTGGAAGCCTGATACGCCAGCCACGGTCCCCTGCGGCGCCCTGATCTCTGAGGGATAATCCGGGAAGGTGGACAGATCGTTCCCGATAAATGCCGAAGTGTCCGAAAACTGGTTCCCTGTAAGCTGCATGCCATCGCCAGAATCGCCTGCAAACTTCACAACTACCTCGTCCAGTTCAATAACCCTGTGGTTTTTTGCCATGGGAAAATAGTTAATAGTTAGTAGTTAATGCTTATCAATTATAGATCAAAGTTATGTAATAATGTATCCGTCACACCTCTCGTTTAAACTTTATTTATATTTTTCTTAACATAAACTTAACTTGCAATAATCATGGTATATCCCAATGTGCCGGCTAATATATATTTATTCATGTAAATATATAGATATTTACACGTATATCAATCTGAATTAAAGCTAAAGCAGGGTTGAATAATCTAATAAGAAAACGTAAAATTATAATAGTGAAAAAAATCGAACGTGTTCTGGCCTTCTCCGGCCTTTTCCTGTTTATCATTGGGGTCATTGCAAAATAATTGCACTGGCCAGGAGCCGGTCTCCTTTATACTTTTTCCACCTACCTGATCCCTGCGTTTATTCTCTTATATATCTATGTGGCATTAAAAGGGCAAAGCGGAGGGCCCCTCAGCCTGATAAGTACGATGATGATTGTGATCGCTTATGTCATCTATGTCTTTATCAACCAGTCTACCATTTCCACCAGCGCAGTAAATGGCTACCTGGTTCTGGAACAGCAGTTCAGAAGAAACAATGCCGGACTTCAATTGGCCAATTCCATCATTTATGAGAGCCTGGAAACCGTTCAGGATACCAGTGAGGCGGAACTAATTGCCTCCATCAGAGAGCTGGCCAACAAGGAGTCAGAAAAAGCCATAGAGCTGCAGGCCAATGAGATTCTGAGAATAAATCAGCAACAGGAATTGCAAAATATTCAGTTCCAAACAGCACAAAGCGAGCTGCGACAGCGCAACACCCTGCTTGCGGTAGCTTTTACAGGTATAGCCTTTGTAATGGTCCTGCTGATCATCTCCACCGGGCCTATTTCCGGAAGCAAAAGGACAATCAGGAGCTGGAAAAACAAAAAAAAGAAATCGAGAGTCAGCGAGACCTGGTCCAGGAGCAAAAGGAGCTAATCGAACATACCCATCATGACATCACATCCAGCATTGATTATGCCATGCGCCTCCAGGATGCCCCGGACCTGATGCCCATATCCCACTACGAGGAGATGTCCCCCTTCCATACCACCGAGGTCCAGCTGGAAGCCGGTGACCAGCTCTACCTGTTCAGTGATGGATATGCCGACCAGTTTGGAGGAGAGCAGCGGAAAAAATTCAAATATAAAGCCTTCCGCCAGCTTATTACCGAGTATGCCGATCTGTCCATGCCCCGCCAGCAGCAGGTTCTGTCTGATACCATTCGCTAATGGCAGGGCAAAAATGAACAGACCGACGATATGGTCATCGTAGGCATTCGCATTTGAAACCCCGGCCGGAAACTCCAGACCTCAGCCGAAAAACAATAAACCGGCCTGGAAATCTTTAAAATTCCTACCTTTAAATCATGGGAATTATTAAATCCGTAAGGGGCTTTAGCCCCCAGGTGGGAAAGAATTACCAAAGACTACAGGATGTATGCAAACTGGTACAGAGAGGAGTCGTGAAGATCGCAGTTAATTTAATATGAGGAAAATGAAAGAGATCAATACCTACGCAGAATTCACCAGGTCCTACTCCATCAAAAGCAGAGTGAAATTAATGGCCAGAAACCTCTCCGTTGCGGCCTTATCCCTAAAATACAGTATCGACAGCTCCACAAACTGGATCAGGATGATCTATTATCATCATGTATTTGATGATGAGCGCTTAGATTTTGAGAGACAGCTTAGATATCTGAAAAAATACGGAGAATTTATCTCCATGGACCAGGTATATGAGATGGTAAGTGGAAAAATACCCATAGAGGGAAGGTATTTCTGCGTCACTTTCGACGATGGCTTCCACAATACCTACAGCAATATGATGGAGATCACCTCCCGTCTCCAGATTCCGGTTATCATCTATCTGCCAACTGACTATATCGGGAGGGAACCTGACGAGCTGGATTACCGATTGGTCTATGAACGCTTTGCACCAGGAAACACCTTACTTCTCAGGTTTCTCAACTGGGATCAGTGCCGGGAGATGCTGAACCACCAGATCAGTTTCGGGGCTCATACCACCGGACATCCCATACTCTCAACCCTGAGCAGGAGCCAGCTTGAACATGAGCTGGTAGAGTCCAAGAGAATCATTGAAAAAGAGCTGGAAATGCCCTGTCCCCATTTTGCCTGTCCACGGGGCGAAATTGGCAGGGACTTCGATCCGGATATTACCAAAGAGCTGGCTATCAAGAGTGGTTATCAGACCATTGTTACTACCGTCAGTGGTATCACACGGGAAGGAGATGATCCCTATCTTCTAAAGAGAAGGCACCTGCTTGCCAAATGGGGTAATTACCAGATTAAATACTTTTTCGGCCGTACCTGACTTCGGCCGTACCTGGTTTCGGTCAAACCCAGATATTCCGTTTCTCCAGGCTGATCTTCTCGTTGAAGAATATATTGGCAATCACCTCGAAGTAGGGGGTGTGATCTGAGACATAAAACTGGTTATCTCCGGCCTTCTGGGTGGCCAGCAGATCATTTTCCGCAAGGAAGTGCTGAACAGACTGGGCCACAATCTGAGCCGTATCCAGCACATTGACCTCAAAGTTCAGGAAGCGACTGATCTGGTTGCGAATAATGGGATAGTGGGTGCATCCCAGGATTAGGGAGTCGATTCCGACCAACTCCTTGCGGGAGAGGTAAGAGCGTATAATGGCATTGGAGATATCGTCAAATACAAAGCCTTCCTCGATCATGGGCACAAAGAGCGGGGTAGCCAGTGAACTAACGTTGATTCCGGGATGCGATACGGTCGAAATCTCATTGGAGTTGGCCAGAAATGCGGCCAGTGTCTCCTTGATCTTCCGTTCATAGGTACCCGAATCAATGGTAGCCTTGGTACCGATGATCCCCACAGTACGAGGATTACTCTTTTCGATGGGGAGCGTTCCCTCGGAGCTTAGGGCCGCCGCACCAATATCCAGGCAAACATGATTGACCACCGGGTCGATCACATTCATCACTACGGCACGATCGCCCACATGGGTCTTCACCTCATTGAAAGCGTTGGCCGACGCGGAGTTGCAGGCAATTAAAATCACCTTGCATTGCTGTTCCAGCAGAAAATCGGCAATTCCCAGCGAATACTGAACAATCGATTCCCTGGATTTGTCGCCATAAGGCAAGTGGGCCGTATCGCCAAAATATACCAGCTGCTCATTGGGCAGCAGTGTATGCAGCGCATGCGCCACGGTGAGTCCGCCCACCCCCGAATCAAATAAGCCTATGGGACCCTTACCCTCAGAACTGTTTTTTGCCATAAAATAAAGGTACAAAAAAAAGGGATCGTGACGCAAAAGCACACAATCCCCAAATATTTTCATCAACCAGGCACCAGGCACTAAGCACTAAGTGCCACGCACTAGTTCCTTTGCACTACTACAGCCCAAGCTTGGCTTTCACCAGCGGAACCAAATCCAGGCTCTCCTCGGAGAAATAGATAGGGTTGCCCTGGCTCAGATCAAATACATAGATCAGTCCATTTTCCTTGGCTACCTCATCAATGGCAGCACGTGCCTTGTCCATCACCGGCTGAATCATAGCCATGCTCTGCTGTTGCAGGTCCTGCTGTGCAGTCTGTGAAAAGTTCTGAAGGCGCATCTGCATCTCCTGGATCTCAGAAGCCTTGGCCTCTTTGATCAGGTTGCTCATGGTCGTTTCGGTCTGATTGAACTCCTCGATCTTCTTATTGATCTCAACCTGGATCCGTTCTATCTCAAGTTCATACTGCTTCTGTAGATCCTGCACCTTCTGTTGTGCTGAATCATACTCAGGCATGGCCTGGAGTAATTGTTCAGAGGTCACATGTCCAAATTTCTGTGCATGGAGTCCAATGGCCATACTGAAAATTGCCATGGCCAGGATTGTTCGTTTCATCATCTTCATTATCTATTATGTTCGTATTTAACTGATTACTTGCACGAAGCGCGTACAAATTTAAGATTTTAATTTTTATAACCTAACTTTTTAAGTACTTCATCACTCAGGTCATAGCGGGGATTTGAGTACAGGATTGAGGCCCCGGAAGCCGTATCAAAAATAATGGCATAAGAGCCTTCAGCCGACAATTCCTTTACCGCCTTATAAATGGCATCCTGAATGGGCTTCACCAGCTCCTGACGCTTCTTTGAAAGGTCTCCGTCGGGACCAAAGTACTTGGCCTGAAGATCCTTTACCGCACGTTCCCTGGTTATAATATCCTCTTCACGCTTCTTTCTCATCTCTTCTGTAAGCAGGACGCGTTCCGACTTATAGGTCTTGTACATCTTATCGATCTCCTCATACTCGGCAGCTATCTCTGCCTCCCAGGTCTCAGATACCTTGTCCAGTTCTGACTGGGCCGCATCGTAGGAAGGTATGTTCTGAAGTATATAGTCAGAGTCGACAAAAGCAAATTTCTGTGCCAGGGCACTGCCTGCAAAGAAGGTCAGTACGAGGACCGATATCATTAGTTTTTTCATGGTAATAAATTTTTTGGTTCTCTGTTTGATTAATAATTTATATATGCAGGTTCAAACTCCGTACCAAAATATAAAATTCCAACAAATTAGAACTGCTGACCCATGGTAAAGTGGAACTGTGAACCACTGATGCCGGTCGATCCGGGATAATCATCGAATCCCCATCCCCAGTCGACACCCAACAAGCCGAACATGGGCAGGAAGGCGCGTACACCTACCCCCGCAGCACGCTTGGCATTAAAAGGATTAAACTGATCTATGCTGTACCAGGCATTACCCGCTTCCAGGAAGGTAAGCACAAAGATGGTAGCCGATGGGTTAAGAGATACAGGGTAGCGCAATTCCAGGGTATACTTGGTATAGACATTTCCGGATTTGTTCCCGTTGGCATCCAGGGGGGTCAGACTCCGGTTAGGATATCCACGCTGTGCAATGGTCTCCCGTCCATACAGATTGTAACCCGATAATCCGTCTCCACCCAGGTCGAAACCCTCAAATGGCGAAGGACCAATATCGTCATTGTAATGCCCCAGGTAGCCATATTGCATACGGGCCATCAGCACCAGGTCGCCCAACATTGCATGGAACCAGTCGGCTTTGAACATCCAGCGATGGTATTCCACCCACTTGTACTTATCCTCGTCATCAATATTGATGTAATCACGACCGGGATTAAATAGCGAATATGGAGGCGTAATCTGCAGACTCAGGCTGATATTGGATCCGCCTCGCGGATAGATCATCTGGGTCTGTGAATTCCGCCCGATGGTGGTCGTAAAACTGAAGTTATTGAAATGTCCGTTATCCACCAGGAACAATCCCTCGTAGTCCTTTACCTTATAGCGCTGATAAGAGAAAGCATTATAGAGGGTGAAAAAGTCATCGGGCCAGGACAAACGTCGGCCGATTCCAATGGAGGCTCCAATCACCGAGTAGTACTCATCTTTGAGATCATCCTTGTTGCCACCATAATAGAAGGCATACGGGTTCCTGTTCATCTTGGAGTAATACCCCGACAGGGAAAAGGAATTGGGTTTCTTCCCTCCGAACCAGGGTTCAATAAATGAAAAGTTATAGGACTGGTATACCCGTCCGTTGGTCTGGGCCCTTACCGAGAAGGTCTGACCGTCGCCCGAGGGCACCGGTCGCCAGGCCTTGGGATCGAAGAGCCTGCTGGCAGCAAAGTTGGAGAAACGGATTCCCACGGTGCCCACAAGCATGCCGCCCCCGTACCCTCCGGACACCTCCAGCTGGTCGGTAGCACGTTCCACAAGCTTATATTCAATATCAACGGTACCATCCGCCTGATTGGGAATGGGATTAGGTTCAATCTGTTCCGGGTCGAAGTGCCCCAGGTTGGCCAGTTCCCGTACCGTACGGATCAGTTCCGCCTTGCTGAACTTATCGCCCGGAAGCGTACGGAGCTCACGCCGCACCACGTGTTCATTGGTGCGATCGTTCCCGGAGATAATCACCTTATTGATGGTTGCAATCTCCCCCTCGTAAATACGCATCTCGAAGTCGATGGTATCATCCTCCACACTTACCTCCACCGGAGTCAGCTGGAAAAAGAGGTAGCCGTTATCCAGGTAGATCCCGTTAACAGCATCCTCATCTATAAAAAGTCGCTCGTCAAGTACGGATTGGTCAAATACATCCCCTTTTTCAATACCCAGCTGGTAATTCAGGATCTCCGAAGGATACTTGGTATTCCCAATCCATTTAATATCACCAAAATAGTACTTATCCCCCTCCTCAATATTCACATAGAGATTAAGACGGTTCTTAGATCCCTCCAGAAAGGCCACCGAATCGGAAAGCACCTTGGCATCCCTGTACCCGTTCTCATTATAAAAGGCCACCAGGTTTTTCTTATCCTCCTTAAAGGATTCGGAAACCAGTTTGGAGGCCTTGAAAATATTGATATTTACCTTCTTGGTGTCCTTCATCTTGCGACGCAGCACCGACTCCTTGAAAGCCGAAACACCTGTAAAATAAATCTCGTCGATCTTCACCCGATCCTTCTTATCGACCACAATCTCCATCTGCACCATGTTCACCCGAATGGTATCGTCCTTCAGGTTGATGGTGGCCTCCGCATTAAGGAAACCTTTCTCCTTGAAGTGATCACGAATAATCCGTTTGGTATTGTCCATGATATCGGCAGTCACCTGCTGACCGGTCCGAAGGTTAATCTTCTCCTGAATATCCGTTATCTCCGATTTCCCGATACCCACAATTTTCAATCGCGACATCCTGGGGCGCTCGGTGAGATAGATATCGATCCAGACACTGTCGTTGCGGATCTGTGTAGCCGAGATCATGGCATCGGAGAAAAGTCCCTGGCTCCAGAACTTCTTCAGCACATCGGTCACCTGGTCGCCTGGCAGGGTAATGGTATTGCCCTTCTTAAGTCCCGAAAGACTTACCAGTACTTCCTTCTGAATAAATTCGATTCCGCTGACAGTTACATCGGCAATCACATACTCCTTGGGGTTTTCGTAATCCATTACCTCGAGAGTATCATTACCAACTCGCTGCTGGGCCATCAGATTTTGTGCCGCCACACCTGAAAAGCATATCAGGAGCGTTATTATAAGCTTATTCCTATGTCTCATTCCTGCTTAAATAATCCTCAGTTAACTATTTAGTAAAGCTCCTGTCTTCTTACTTACCATACCGAATCGACGCTCGCGTCGCTGAAAATCGATAATGGCTTCATAAAAATGCTCCTTGCTATAATCGGGCCACAATACTGGTGTAAAGTAGAGTTCCGTATAGGCAAGTTGCCAGAGCAAAAAATTACTGATCCTCCTCTCTCCGCTGGTTCTTATGAGCAACTCCGGATCAGGCATAAACGATGTGGCCAGGTACGACTCCAGAATATCAGAATCGACTTTGTCCGGATCCAGTTTCCCGGATGCGGCATCGGCCATCATTTTCCTGACAGCATCAGTAATCTCCCATCGACCGCTGTAGCTCAGCGCAAGGACCAGGGTAAGCCCCTTGTTTTCCGAAAGGAATTCTACCGATTGCATAAGTTGCTTATGTACGCTCTTTGGAAGATCAGACACATTTCCAATTACTAGCAGGCGGACATTATTCTCGTTTAGTTTCTTGGTTTCATTGGTTATGGCACGTGTGAGCAGGGACATCAAACCGTCGATCTCGGTACGAGGACGGTTCCAGTTCTCTGTGGAAAAGGCATAGAGGGTAAGATACTCCACCCCCAGTTCTCCGGCTGCCTCAACAACCCGGCGCACAGACTCCACACCGTTGCGGTGACCAAAAATACGCTCACCGCCCTTTTTCTCTGCCCAACGGCCGTTGCCATCCATAATCATGGCCACATGCCTGGGAAGGCTTTTCCGGTCTATCTGCTCTATCAGGTTCACTTCTTCCTCTTCTCTTTACCTCGCCCCTTCATACTATAAGTCTGTTCGTTATATGTGGGGCACTCATTCAAATAATTAAAAATCTTATAGGTGAAGAAAACTCCGGTAAACATATACCAGTCGTTGTTCCCCACCGGGGTCTGCACCGCTTCACCACCCGGATTTGTCACCCCGTCAAGCATATCGGTGAAGGTCTTTCGCATGCTCACCTCAATGCCCCCGCTAAGCTTTTTTCTCAGGTCCGCTTTCACACCAAGCCCGAAGGGCAGGTAGAAGTGCGATTTCGAAGCACCCTGCAGATCGAGGCTATAGCCCAGACCTGTTGTTACATAAGGCGAATACTTCGATTTCCCGTGGGCCGTTTTATAGGGCCACCAGTTGAATTCGAAATCCAGGCCCAAATCTACGAAACTTGACTGAAATTCCGCCTCTGTTCCTCCGAAAATCTCACCTGATCCGGCCAGATCGTATAAAAACATGTGAGCGCGTAAGGAAGACCGCATGTCCAGGTTGTAACGAAAGATGGGGCCAAAGGCCGGAGGAACGATCACTGGCTGCGGCATGGAATAGGACAAATCGCCCAGGTACCAGGGTATGGCAGCCATAAAACCAATATCACTTTTCCGTTGCCCTGAGGCAGGAGAAATTACAAATAAAAGTGTGATGATGATCAGCAGGAAGCCCCCGCTGGGCCCCAAAAACCCCCTACCTGTAGAGTTTCTTAAGTACGGGCCTTCCGTTCTTGTCGTTCCTGATTTTATATATCCCTTTGACACTGATCGTATAGTATGAATCATTATAATTGGACCACTGGGAAGCATATCCGTCAAGCTTATCCGATAGCGAGAAGTTGTAACCCATCTCCAGCCCCACGCTCCAACGTGGATCGACATCAAACTTTAGTCCCGCTCCCACGGGGAAAACGACGGAATAAACCGCATTATTGTAGTATCCCGGATTATTCAGAGGCTCTTCCCCATCGTTGTTCAAATCCTTTATGGTCGCCTTGGAGAGAATACCCGATACCCCGCCATAGAGATAGATGAAGAAGGTTTTGTAGCTATTAATCATTCCCTGCCTGTTGTAAACAGCTCCGGACAATATGGGTTTGGTGGCACCCCCCAGAATATAATACTCGCCCCTCACTCCATGTACAAAAGCATTACTGTTAAAGGAGTAGTAGCGGCCATGACTACTTTCCGGTTCGTCCTTCCCTCCATACATATAATAGCCCAGATCCAGCGCAAGGGCCAAATTTTGCCTGATCATATAGCGCGGGTTAATCCCAAAGCTGGGACGAAAACCATTGAACATATTGGCTAAAGGCTTGTCGGCCAGACCGATATCACCGTGAAAAGAAACGCCCGCCAGGTAAATATCCATTTCGTACCGTCGCAACTTCCAGCGCTGACCATAACCATCAATGGAAGTAAACAGCAGAAGTGCAATGATGGGGATCCAGATTTTATTCTTCATGGCCAGCTTATTCGGGATACAAATATAAAAATAATAAATTTTTTCAATTACGCTTGTCTGCACCCCACATTAACTTATTCCGAAGGGTGCTGTAGAAGCTTATGTTCTCGATTCGAATCATCTTTAGAGAGTAGCCAGCCTTACTCAGGGTAACCGTGGTATCCGCATCCAGATCGATGGTACGGGAATCGATGGCCAGCTGAAACTGCGGATCGCGCGAATCGACCGACAGTTGGAGAACAGCATTATCGGGCAGCACAAGGGGTCGCACCGTCAGATTATGGGGTGCAATGGGAGAAAGTATGAAACTATTCGATTCGGGAACCACAATGGGTCCACCAACACTCAGATTGTAAGCAGTCGATCCGGTGGGAGTTGATAGCAAGAGTCCGTCTGCCCAGTAAGAACTTAAAAATTCGCTGTTTACTTTTACATGGATGGTAATCAGCGACCCGGAGCTCTTATAAATCCGCACCTCATTCAGAGCTACATCCTGGCCATTCAGGTCGGCACCCGGTACCTCCACCTTCAAAAGCATCCGCTCTTCAATATCATACCTCCCGCTAAAGACACTCTCCAGCGACTCTTCCATATTCTCCTGGGAGATGTAAGAAAGAAATCCGAGCCTGCCAATATTAACCCCCAGCACCGGAATCCCCTGCTCCCGGACCAGATTCACCGTCTCCAGGAAGGTTCCATCGCCTCCCAGGGAAAACAGAAAGTCGATTCCCTCGGGCAAATCCTCATGACTGGTAAAGAATCCCGCCACCCTGGGGCGAAGCCCGGTTTTCTTCTGAAGAAACTCAAAAAGGGGTTTAAACACCCATACATCCACATTCAGCATATTAAATTTGCTAAACATGGTAGCAATGTTCTCACGGGCATAAGAAGGAAAGTTCCTTCCATAAACAGCGACTTGCATTCTCAGGTATTCAGGTATTTAAGAAAAACATCGAAACGCTCCTGGTAAAAATCATCCAGATCCTCCGTATTCATGTGCGACGAAACCACCGTATAATTATAACGATTCAGGGTTTCAAGCACAGAAGTCAGGTCGGTAAGATTGATCTTCAGGGTCACCCGAAGCCTGGACTGGTCTTCGGATGAAGCCACATAAAGACTCAGTATACGTCCGTTATTGCTTTCTATTATCTGCGAAATCTCACTAAGGGAGTAATCATGCTGGTTCATCTCCAGTTCGATGATACCTCCTGGTTGCTGCATGGCCGACAGATGCGCAAACTTCCGGGTCAGATCCTCCTGGGTGATCACCCCCAGGTATTGCTTCTCCTCGTTCAGCACCGGCACAAGAGTCAGTTCGAGCCTCGACAATAATTCGATCACCTCATAAATATGCTGCTCCTCCTTTACATAGGGTTTTTGCAGCGAAAGCTTGTGATTGCCAACCGGTTCGTCGGGATCGTTCAAATCGTAGATATCCGAATCTGCTATCAGGCCCAGAAACTCCCTGTGATTCACAATGGGCATATGCTTGACACGAAACACTTCCATCCATGAGAGTGCACTGGTCCCTGAGTCCGAGGTCTTCAGGGCCGTTATTACATCCGATATGAGTTCACCTGCAAGCATGAAGCGATAAACTTACTTGTTTAACGAATAGAATGCAAAAATAGTTCCAAATATAAGTGCCTTCCGCTGGAGCAGGGGTATTGCTTTTGAAAATTCGGTAGTGAAGCAATCATTTGAATAGATTCATTTGATTGCATCACGACTCAAGATCGCATCACGGCTCATTGTCCAGCGTCTAATTTATGCTGGATGGTATTCAGGAGGACGGAAATGGCCACTTCGTTTCTTCCACCCTGGGGAACAATGACATCGGCAACCCGCTTGGAGGGTTCAATGAACTGCAGGTGCATGGGTTTCACGGTTTTTTCGTAACGCTCCAGCACCTGCTGCACACTCCTTCCCCGCTCTTCCATATCACGATGGATCACCCTACCCAGCCGGTCGTCCGCATCGGCATCCACAAAAACCTTTAAATCGATGGCCTCCACCAGGGGCATGTGGGTATAGATCAGGATCCCCTCCACGATGACCACATCGCGAGGCTCCACGGTAAGGGTATCTTCGGAACGGGTACATGTAAGATAACTGTATCGGGGCTGCTCCACCGGCTTTCCCTCCTTTAGTCGGAGAATATGCTCCACCAGGAGGTTAAACTCCAGCGAATCGGGGTGGTCAAAATTAATCTTCTGACGCTCCTCCAGGGGAAGGTGCCCACTATCCTTATAGTAAGAGTCCTGGGGAATCAGAGCTACCTGGCTGGCCGGGATGGCCTCAAGAATTTTATTCACTACAGTCGTCTTACCTGAACCGGTGCCCCCGGCGATGCCTATGATAAACATGAAGAATGGTTATTTAAGCCACTAACTTACTAACTTTCTGATTAAATTTGTGAAGCAATAAAACAGAATAGCATCATGAAGACAACTTTATACCCTCTGAAATTCAAACCCATCCTGAAAGATAAGATCTGGGGAGGGCCCAAACTCCGCGATGTGCTGGGCAAAAATGCTTCGGACAAAGCCGGTGAGAGCTGGGAAATCTCGAGTGTGGAGGGTGATATCTCCATCGTGCAGAACGGATTTCTGACAGGCAACAGTCTGCAGGAGCTGGCTGAGATTTATATGGGCGACCTGCTGGGCGATAGCATCTATGATCGCTTTGGAATGGAATTTCCGCTGCTCATAAAATTTATCGATGCAGCCGATTTCCTGAGTGTGCAGGTGCACCCCGACGATGTCCTGGCCCGGGAACGGCACAATTCCTACGGGAAAACCGAGATGTGGTATATTGTAGAATCGGATAAGGGACAACTGAATGTGGGCTTTAACAGAGAATTGAACAAAGAGCAGTACCTGCAATATTTAAAAGGCGGAAGCCTGAAGGAGATTCTGAATTACATACCGGTGGCCCCGGGTGATATCTACTACATGCCGGCGGGGCGCGTCCATGCCATTGGTCCCGGCGTACTACTGGCAGAGATTCAACAGACCTCCGATGTGACCTACCGGATCTATGACTGGGACCGCAAAGATGACCAGGGCAATCCGCGCGAGCTACATACCGAACTGGCCCTTGATGCCATCGATTTCAATTTTCACTCCTCATACAAAACCGAATACCGCCCCCTGGATAACAACACTGTTACAGCCGTGGATTCCCCCTTCTTTACCACCGGGGTGATTCACCTGGACAAGCCGGTTGAAAAGGACTTCAATTTGATCGACTCCTTTGTCATCTACCTCTGCATGGAGGGAGCAGCAGGAATCACCTACAGGGAAGGAGAAGTTGAACTGATTAAAAAAGGGGAGACAGTCCTGATCCCGGCCGAGTTGAAAAACCTGGCCATTGTACCCACCGAAGCCACCACCCTGTTGGAAGTATACATAAAATAGCACTGCATGAAAATCACCAAAGCAGAATTTATCTGCAGCAACACGCGGGTAGACCTCTGTCCCCAGGAATCCATACCCGAATACGCCTTTATCGGACGTTCCAACGTGGGTAAATCAACGCTGATCAATATGCTGGTGGAGCGTAAAAAACTGGCCAAGACCTCCTCTACCCCGGGCAAGACCAGGCTGATCAATCATTTTAAGATCAATGACGCATGGTACTTGTGCGACCTTCCTGGATACGGCTATGCCAAGGTATCGAAAAAGGAAAGAGAGACCTTTGGAAAGATGATAGAACAATATGCCACCCAGCGTGCCAACCTGGTCTGCTTTTTTGTACTGGTGGATGCCCGCATCCCACCCCAACAAATCGACCTGGACTTTATCGAGTGGCTGGGCGATAGCAGCCTCCCCTTTGTGATTGTGCTGACCAAGGTGGATAAGATCAACCAGACCGGGAAATCCAGGAACCTGGATCTACTGAAACTTGCACTCTCAAAAACCTGGGAAGAACTGCCACTGATCTTTGAAACCAGTGCCATAAAAGGAACAGGAAAAGACCAGGTAATGGGGTTTATTGAAGACACAAACAAGAAATTGGTATCGTAGCTAAACATCCAGGAAATAAAGGATGTTCTTTACCAGCAGGGCAGGCTGCTCGGCATGCACCCAGTGTCCGGCCCCGGGAATGGTAACTATCTCCGCTGTAGGAAAGATATCCCGAATGCCCTGATGATCAGTGGCACGGATATATTCAGAATTCCCCCCCGAAATAAAGAGTACCGGAAAACCGGTAATCCCGCCACGGGCAGCAATGCTCTCCCGGTCCATGCCCTCAAAGATCTTCTCCAGATTGTTGGAGAAGGCCCTCAGGTTAATTCGCCAGCTGAATCGCTCACCTTCCCGCCTAAGATTTTTAAGCAGAAAACCGCGTATGCGCTCCGATCCGATGGAGGTGGACAATGCATGGTCGGCATCCTCTCTGGATCTCACTTTCGAGAGATCGAGTTTCAACATGGCATCGATCATATTGAAATGGTTGGCAGCTGTGCGCGAAGCCAGAGCCAGGTTGTGGTAGGATTTGGGAGCAATGTCGATGGAGACCAGTGCCTGCACCCTTTCAGACCAGGCCTCGGCAAAACTCATTACGGTCTTCCCTCCCATGGAGTGCCCTATCAGCACCGCCTTAGGTATGCCCTGCAGATCCATAAATTCACGAAGGTCCTCCCGCATGGCAGGATAATCCTGGATATCCGAATGGGGCGAATGCCCGTGATTCCGCTGGTCCACCACGTAAACCTCGAAGCGGTCGGACAGCTCCCGGGCAATGGACACCCAGTTATCCGACGAACCATAGAGTCCGTGCACGATTATGAGAGGAGGTCCCGCCTCCCCATATTTTCTAAAAAAGAGTTCCATGGATCTAGATACTTGAAACGGGTGTATCTGTTCCCTCCATATACCTGGAGGAAAGCTCTGCCACCAGCTCCCTGATGGTATCGAAAGCCTTGCTGGTTTCCTCGGTAATGGCAGTTTTCTTAAGTTTCAGGATCAACAATCCATACAGTCCATTGAGCGCCACCTGGATATCATTATCAACAGTATGTCCGGAACGCAAACGAAGCGCCTCAATATGTGTTTTGGCCTTATTGTAGGTCTCTTTATAAGCATTATCGATACCCGCATTTAAAATCTGCTGGTGCATCTCGTTCAGTTGTTCAGAGGTGTGCTCCAGAATGGCAATATGACCGGCTTGCTCCTTCTCCTCGTCACGCATCATGGCGATCAGTGTTTTGTACCACTCCCTCATCTCACGTTTCACATCGTAGGGCACATCAAACTTACTGATCAGGGTGGCCTCGATACTATCCAGGTCCAGCTTATTGGCCCGGATCATATCTTCCACCTGGTACATGTATAACAAGTATTCAGCTATATTCTCTTTTCTTTTTTGTTCTGCAATGATCATAATATTTTCTGGAAATGGAATGGTTCGTGGTTAATCTCTCAGCTGACGCAGGTACATCTGGATGGTGTTCTGCAGTCCGTAATAGAGGGCATCGGAGATCAGTGCGTGCCCAATGGAGACTTCCTTGATCCAGGGGATCTGCTGCTTGAACCAGCGCAGGTTCTCAAGATCCAGGTCATGTCCGGCATTGAGCTCCAGTCCCAGTTCACGGGCCAGTTCAGCCGCCCTCACAAAGGGAGCTATGGCAGCCTCCCGGTCGTCCGGGTACCGGGTAGCATAGGGCTCGGTATAGAGCTCCACCCGGTCGGTGCCAATCTTTGCAGCTCCTTCGATCATCTCATTTTCGGTACCCACAAAAATGGAGGTGCGAATCCCATGCCTCTTAAACTCCCCTATCACTTCCAATAAAAAATCGTGATGCTCAATGGTATTCCATCCTGCCGAGGAGGTCAAAACCTCCGGTGGATCGGGTACCAGTGTTACCTGATGAGGCATTATTCCCGATACAAGGGAAATAAAAGACTCTGAAGGATAGCCTTCGATATTGAACTCGGTGGAAAGCAGTGGTTTTAAAAGCTCCACATCGCTGTAGCGGATATGACGCTCATCCGGCCTGGGATGCACTGTAATACCCTGGGCCCCGAACTGTTCACAGTCGACTGCCACCTTCTGCACATCCGGAACATTTCCGCCCCGGGCATTCCGGAGGGTGGCAATCTTGTTGATATTTACGCTGAGTTTTGTCATAATCAAGATGCAAAGTTAGCAATTTAGCAGTACTTAGAGCTCTATTTCCATCAGTTCTTGCCCCGGCATATACAGCGCTTTTTCAATCTTTTTTGTCTGCTTACTGCCAGGTGTTTTCATTCCTGTGATCCTGGAAACCACTCAAAAAGTGATGCAACATCCATCTTAAAGGTCAGACCGAAATCTCTGGCAAATGCCTCAGGAATGGGCAATTTTTCTATTCGCATGCCATCGATATGAAATTCAACAGCTTCCCTGATACTGTATTTGATATCAGTAATTGACTCTCCGGTAGAGATACATCCAGGTAAATCAGGTAAATAAGCTGAATACCCACTCTCAGTCTTTTCCAGAACTACAGAGTTTCTTGAGTCCAATCCTTTTGGCATATTATGTGTCTGTTATTTTTGCCTGTCATAAAATATTCCCCAAGGTTCCCCTCTTTCTATCATCCGCTGGTTTACCTGGAACTGTTACCAATCCCTTTTTCAATGAATCATGAAAGTGCAGCTTCAAGATGTCCTTTGCTGCTTTATGGGATGAATCAGTGAATGATCAGCTCATCAATCCCTCGCTTGGGAACATGATGTACTTCGTTTCCGTCACGCCAGTATTTGATATCCCCATCCCTAACTTCATCTATGACCACCTCTTCGGCAGGTAAGCCCAGGGCGATGACCTGAATGATTTTATAGCGATCCGGAATAGTAAGCAAATCACGAAGGCGATCCCGCTGTACCGAGCCAACGATGCACCCCCCGAATCCTTGTTCCACGGCTGTGAGCAGCATGCTCTGAGCGGCAATACCATCGTCACACCACCAGTCGTTGGAAAGCTCCAGGTCGCCCAGCTGAACTATATAGGCAGTGGGCCTTTCCCCATCCGCAGGTCCGGGCCACTCCTTCATATAGCCGGCCCAGGCCAGCAGGGGAAAAATCTTACTACAGGAGTCTGCGTCATTGAATAGCATATACCTTAAAGGCTGCATGTTGCGGGCCGAGCCCGAAAGACGGGCCGCTTCCACCATCTCACGCAATAATTTCATGGGCACAATGGCCGACTGGTCAAAGCGTCGGTAGGAACGGTTTTTGAGAAGTAATTCTTTTAGCATGGAAAGCTATTTGTTGTTGTATTCATTCATAGTCCGTTGTAAGCCAATGACCCCGAATGATTTAATAATCTCCCCCGCCATTCCGATCCTATCTGGAAGAGCTTTTTCCTGATCCCCGGTCCAAGCACTGAGCACATAGTCCACTTGCTGACCGGGGTGAAAATCGTTCCCCACTCCAAACTTCAGACGGGCATAAGCGGTGGTTCCCAGGATAGTCTGTATGTGATTCAATCCATTGTGACCGGCATCGCCCCCTTTGGCCCGCAAACGAAGAGTTCCAAAAGGAAGGGCAAGATCATCCACCACCACCAGCAATTTTTCAATGGGAAGTTTTTCCTTGTTGAGCCAGTATCGAACCGCATTGCCGCTCAGGTTCATGTAGGTGGAGGGTTTCAGCAGAACGTAGGTACGGGCTCTGTACTTCATCTCCGCCACAAAGCC
>JAOZQY010000056.1 GCA_029931975.1 Bacteroidales bacterium
TCCGACTCATTACTTTGACAGGCAACCAGGAAAAATAATCCTATATATATTACGAGGTGCTTCAACATGATGGCTCTATTAATTATCTAATTTTATGGCCTTATTCGTCAAATTAAGGAAAAACCGCAAGTATTTTCAAATGCCTTATACTTAAGGTTTTACCAAAAGGGTTTAATGAAGAAGCATTATATAATTTTTTCAAGTTCCTGGTATGGGCAGGGCTAATACTGGCATAGTCCAATAGTCCGGTAACAACATCCAGTTTTTCAAGCTTCTCAAAATTTAGCCGGTTTGCCGGTTCTCCGTTTGCAAGCAATGCAACTTCGGAAAGCTTTCTGGAATATCTTTCCAAAAGACGTTTAAGCTTTGCGGCATTGAGTTGCTCTACATCTGCTTCTCTATTTTTATAATGGTTCACAAAAGTGCTAATAGAAGTATTCCATAGGTAGCGGTTGTGTCCGATATAAGGCAGTGGTGCACCTTCATTCAAAATCACCAGGTTCCATTGCTTATCTTTCGACCACGGGCGTTCAATCTCCTTTGTCATATCAATATCATATGAAGAGTCATCAATGATTTTGGAATCGTTCAGAGAAAATTGATAAAGTTCTTTAGGCGCATCAATAACATGGGTAGCAAACTTTTCTTTAGGAATAGATTCATCTAAAGTTACTTTGGCTTTTTCGTTAAGTGTGAGAGAGTCAAAATCTCGTGTATAGTTTTTCGGAAAACCCTGACCCTCCAAAGTGAAGAACTTTTCCCGTGTAAACATATCGATTGTGCAAAGCATATCGCCTGTAGCAGCCAAAACCATTACAGGGGCAGTAATTCTGTCAACATAAGAAATCGGGCTTAATGTGTACCATGTATTCGATTTCAGGTCTTTTTCGAAAATATACATGGCGAGATTGGCTCCCGGAGCAATTTGTGCAAGCACCGGCAATGCTTTTTGTTCATTAGGAGGGAGCCAACAACCGGAGGCTTCCTGATTTACAAGAAGATAGTTAGTTCCATAACTCCAGTTTGGGCATGGGACATCAGAAACCAGTGCACACAAAGGGAAAAATTCTGCACCCATTGCCAGTGTCATGTAACCTCCTCCGCTAACGCCACCGAAAATCATCTTAGCTCGGTCAACAACAGGCAGTCTTCTTGCCCATTGAATCATAGCTTTTGAGAAATTAATACTATTACCTAAGGGGAACTTTATTGGGATTTCTCCAAAATAAGGAGTAATCACTGCAATTCCCATATCGATATATTTTTTTATCGTTTTTTCGGAAGACTCGTAGTGAACTCCACAATAAACGGGAATCTTATTATTAGATTCCAGGAGTTCCTGTTTATAATAAAATCTTGCCTGTCCTCTTAGTTTCTCACCACTCATTCCAAGATAGGGAATAGTAACTGTAAGCGAATATATACCATCGTTCTTCTGTGTATTTTCTACCAGAACAGCACCATCGAATCCTTTTTCGGAAGTAATTAATTGTGTTTGAGCAAAAAGGAATTGCCATTGAACGATAGTTAATACTACAATTAAAGTCAAAGATGTATTTTTCATACGAAATTACATTTCTTTATTAACTTCATTTCTTGTTCTATTCTTGAATATCCAGCAAAATAGAGCCTCCTGGTTTCAATATCCAGACTTCATCCGCTTTTCCGTCCTGGGCAGATGTAGCATCTATGGATGTGAAAACTTCTTTAACTTTCATACCCGAAGTTAACTTAATTGCAAATTCGCATGTTTTCTCCCAGCTGCTGTTAGATATTACAATACGATGAAGGATATCTTTCGAAAAAGTTCCAATAACCAAATTAGCATCTTTCCCAATAGGTGTAATCAGGGGAGAATTGCCTCCTTTAAGCATTTCTCCATTTTCATAACGGGCGACATTGGTATTCTTCCAGCCATCGAGCCCGCGCCCTGCTTTGCGCAAGTATAGATTTGCCTCGCGTACATAATCGTAAACTTCGGTGCGATTTCCATCTTTGTCAATCATCGCACTATAATGCTGTTCGACTAATTTGTCATCTGCTCCTTCTTCTTGAGGAAGACCTTGATCGGATAAGGGTGTCCAATAACTGAACCAACCGAACCCACGGGCACCGTATGCCAATGCTGTATTAATCTGCCAGAGAATTTCTGCCCTGTTTGGTACACGAAAGTGGTTTTTTATTCCTTCGCTTTGAATGAATAACATGAAAGGTATTTGTACCCTTTGTGATTCCTCCCTCATAATTGAAAGGTCGTTAAACCACTCATCTTTTTTTGTTAGTTCTGCTCTAAACGGGTAAAAATCGTATGAGAGAATAGTTGGTTTAACAATGTCGATATAATCACGAACATATTTTTTAAAATCATCCACTCCAAGTTGAATATTGCTGGCAAAAGACGGAAAAAGATTGATTAGAGGTTCGTGTGCCGGATCCTCTGCTTTAAAGATTTCGTAGAAGCCCCTTAATGTGGAGTATAGCTCTGCACTTGGCTCATCCTTAATTAGATAAGCAGCCAATGCCGGGTGATCCTTATAATCATTTACAATTGATTGGATAGCTATAGTATCAATTGGGATATCCGATTTTATCACAAATGGGTTTAAGCGTAAGTCGATTGGAATAATCTTAATACCCACTTTTTGGGCAAGATCCAATGCCTTGAAATGTTGTTCTGCATTGAATGTTCCGTTTGCAGGAACAAGCACATCAATACCTGCATTGGCAATTTCCGTGTACCGTTGCTCATTAACTTCATCAAGAGGAGGTCCACAGTAAGCAAAAATTTTAAACTCGTCTAATAATCCGGTTTCCCTTATTATATCATTACTTTTTTTTGTAGCACAACTTATGCTAAGTATGATAAGAATTAAAGGGATTAGAAATATTAGTGAACTTTTCATCTTAATGAAATTTTAATTCTATTATTTGTTTCGGTTATTTATCAGCTATATGCTCCATGTTTTTTGCAGAGTTCAATGAATTTTAGAACGCGTTCGGGACTTACATCATTTTGCATGATATGAGCCGGAGAGATCATATACCCTCCGTCTTTTCCGAGAATATTTATTTTTTCAATAATATCCTTTTCTAAGGCTTCATCGGTGCCATTTGGCAGCAGATACTGTTGATCAATTGCTCCCCAGAATGCAAATTTGTCCCCAAAACCACCTTTCATATCTGCGGGTAAATGTCCGGGCACATCGGGTTGAACAGGATTGAAGACGTCAAAACCAATGTCCTTGATATCGTCCAGCAATTCACTTACTGCACCATCGCAATGAAGTATGGGAATGATATCCGGTTTTTTTGCTTTAAAACGGTCGATCATCTGTTTGTAGTAGGGTTTCAATTGCCTTCTGAATGTATCAGGATCCATAATCAGACTTTGCTGTGTGCCAAAATCATCACCAAACCAAATAGCATCAACTCCTTTGTCTATAAGTCTTAAGCCTATCTCTGTCTGGAATTTGGCACAGGCTTCAAATAATGGAATTACATATTCTGTTTCCATCATCATATCAACCAGTAATTTCTCCATGCCAACCAGTTGCTGGGCTAATGAGAAAATGGTAACCTCAATGTCTCCAAAAACGAGGTATTCATCATGAAACTTTTTTACCAATGCCTCAGCATCGCGGTATCTTCCGGGGGCATCAGGATCAGGAAAATTGTAATTGTCAATATCTGCCTTTGTCTGAACATTGGCCAATGGATAATCTACTACTTCTACATAGATACTCCCTTGGCGCATCTTCATCCCGTATTCATTTAACCAGTGTCCCTTTTCATCTTTCACAATTTTGAAGTCGTCAGATACCGAAGCCCCCGTAATAACAACATCACTACCCATGGCAGTTCGTAATTCATTGGCACTGATGCGGTAGGTAACATCTTCATAAAGATTATCGGTGTAATGAACGGGAATATTCAGTACCTTACCAAAATGATCGTATAATTCCCTGCTTAAATCGAACTGGATTGGAATTCGATCAGGAAGACCCTCAATGATTTTAAACGCTTTCAATACTCTTTCTCTTGAATCCATAATTCTATAGTTTTATTCTAAATGAAACACATTTTCTAATGATACAATAACAGGTGAATTATCGGAATGCACCTCCATAATATCAGCCATATAATCCCACCATTTCTTCACAATATCCAATTCTGAAAGTAGATGAGCGGTATTCTTATCTTTTAATTTCTGGACTGCAAACAAAATATTTGTCTCTTCATCCAGAAATATTGAATAGTCATAAACCCCTGCTTTAGAGAGCTCGTTAGAGATTCCCGGCCAAATGGCATCATGACGTTTTTTATATTCAGCGGCCATTCCCGGGTTCAATTTCATCTTGAATGCTAGTTTTTCCATAATTGCATATTATTGTTAAGCTATGAATAATTGTTTTAATTGTGTATTGGCTTTGGTTGGAAAAAGAAGTTCATCTCTATCATCAGCGCATGAATTCAGCAGAATTATTATTACTGATGTCAGAATAGTTAAGTTAAGTATTCGTATATAATTACAATTCTTCATTTTGAGGATCTCATTAAATTTTATATTGTACTTATTCCAAAATAATGATAACATTTTGTGTCCCAGTAACATTTTTGGATATAAAGGCTTTGTCAGATTTAATACCGTTGACTTTAAATGATTCTATTTTGGTTCCACTTCCTTCGATAGAGACATTGAGAATCATATGCTGATATTTAAGATTAGTAAGTTTGGGATTGCTAATTCCTTCCGAAACAAGGGGAGCAAAGCTTATTCCTTGCTGTGAAAGTTTAATCCCAAAAACCCCGTTGTATATCATTCTCATATATGCCGTGGCTGACCATGTCTGGCGTCTGGTCGATTGCCACAAAACCATTTTGCCATTGTTCATCTGCATTCCTCCGTATCGCTCTCCTGAAACAGGGTGGTAAATTTCGGAGAATTGCATATCCCTGACAGCATGAGCAGCTAGGGTGAAGAGCTCATGTTCAAAAATAGCTGACTTCCTGTTTCTGGCTGCAACATCTGCCCACATGCCCTGTATTTGTGGCCAGACTGTTACGTTATGACGTCCGAAAGTCATACCGTCTTTGTTCAGCTTTTTAAAGCGTGGTAATTCAGGCCAACCGCAGGTCACGCCTGCAGCCGAAACATGTGTATTTTTAAATATTGATTGAGTTTGATTTTCATCGGCAATACCAAACATAATTGCATATGAATTAGCCAGTGCTTCCTCTATTTCACACACGCCATTTTCATCAATATAGAGGTTGTATAATCCTGTTTTATTGTTCCACAGTTGCATGTTTATTGCCTCCTTGAGATTTCTGGCCTTTTCGAACCAGTTTTCAGTATCCTCTTCACTCAGTTCATCAGCCATCTTTATGGCCACCTGATAGGCGTTGAAGTAAACAGTATTTGCATAAGTTGACATCATAGGAATCCCAAATCCTTTTTCAGCTATTTTGTCCTGATTGTACTTCGGCCATAAAAAGGCACCACTTTGTCCATTTACATTTGCATATTTTGAAGGATATTCAGCCACTCCATCGCTCCACGCCAGTCCGCGGAAAAGCTTGTACTCGGGATCAAATTCAGTTTCTTCGAAAAATGCTAATGCATCTCTGGTAACTCTAAATGCCTGTTCCAGGAATTCTCTGTCGCCTGTCACCAAGTAGTGATTCCATGCACCTGTAGTCCACAACATGGCATCCCAGTACTGCCCTGTCATGATTAGCTTTCCGTCTTCCTGCTCTTTGATCACTGAAAACAGCGTATTCTTAGCAATTTGAGGAACGATAAATGAGCCACCATTCCACGAATTGATAGCTGCATCGCGTATCCAAGGGTTGTTATAATCCACCCCGGCAATGATCACCGGTATCACCTCGCCGGTAAGCTTGCTTTCATAGTCCTGGATATTTGAAAACAGATCACCTATTGCAATCCTGTAGGCTAGATCAAGTGTACGGTTACCCGTTTTTAGGTTTGGGTAGGAGACTTCAAACGATTTGTTGCTTTCTGCTCTCTGATATACAGACTTTTTTGCCTTATGCTCACAAGAAATTAATAAAACAGTTACTGAAATTGCAACAATTATTTTTTTCATACTGATTTTTTATTGAACCTAAATTTTAACAAAACGCTTTGTTGAAATACCTTGCTCTGTAGTTACCATAAGAAGATATAGACCTGTTTCAAACTTCTCAATGTTCAATGAAATCTTCTTTCTGTTTTTCTGATTCTCCCGATACAGAAGTTTTCCGCTTATGGAATATATTTTAATATTTATAATATTATGCGTTGCAGTAATATGTATCATATCAACGGGAGGATTCGGAAAAAGAGAAAGTTCATCATTTGATTTAGAAGCACTTTCCGGTACACCTGCGCCAAGCTTACCATCAATAACCAGTGAGCCGTACATCCTGAATCCCGGTATGACAAGTTTAACCCGGCCATCATCAAGTGTCTCTGCTTCCAGCTTATAGGGCTCAGTTATGTCTGTATCATAGAAGGTAAAAGTCGGAACCCTGCTAAGTTCTTTGGGTAGTGTTAAAATAAGAGCTCCACCCTGCGAGGGAGTGATGACGTCGGTGCTTAAATTAATATTTGTATTCAGCAGATCAATAAACCATCTCTCCTCATCCTTATCAGCATGCATGATTGCCCTGACGGTGTTTTCGTTAAAATCGAGCAATTCGGTTTGCCGTGCAAGGTTGCCCATGTTGACCAGAGAATCAATTGTCCCTTTAAGAACAGCAAGGTATTCACTGCCATAACTTCCGGTTCTATCCAGATGATAGGTATAGAATTCTGTATCTGCTTCATTTTCTAAAAAAAGGACATTTCCGCCGGTGGGAGGATTGTTGGTTAAATCAAAAAGAAGCGGTGAATTATTTTTCGCAAAATTGTTTTTAGTACCCTGATAAAGTCCTGCATTATTCCCTGATATGATGACAGAACCTCCATTTTCTATAAAAGGAATAATGACCTGCTCAATTTTGTCAGAATCAATAGCTTCAACCCCGGGAAGAATCAAAATCGAAAGACCCTCCATATATGCTTCTGTTAGCTTAAAATCCGGAATTGCTCTATATGGAACATGAAGTCTCTCCAGAGCGGTACCCCATCCGTAGTAACCGGTTATGGCAGGAATTCGCCCATTTTTAGCTATTCCATTTGGTGTAAGATAGAGATATTCAGAATCTGTAGAGTAATATATGCCTACTTCACCTTCCCTGGTGCGCTGACCAAAGATGGGAGCCATTTTTTCTATGGTTGTGTTGATGTTGAGTGCACTGGCATCATTGCCCGGGAACATGGGTTGCTGCTCTCCCATGTTTAAACTTACATTCCCTGTCAGAGCCTCATAACCCAATAATTCTCCCAGGGTTGGGTTGCCCAGATACTGTGCATATTTACCATCCAGGTAATACCATACTGAACCAATATGACTTTTTGTGAATGAAGTAGTTATTGCATAAAAGGGGGTTGTGTTTCCATGTGGGGGAATCCCATCATTATAACCGTGGGTTGATCGATGATATGCGGGAGAATACTCTGTGGAGGCAATATCGACCGACAAGCCTTTAAATGATCCAAAGTTGATACCGGGGAGGTCATTCCCTGAAACCAGTATCTGATCCGGGTTCCTTCCCAGCTTTACAGCCACCTCTTTTATTCCCTCATAGAGTCTGAGCATATTCATATGGCCTATTTTGGCTTTATGAGATTTATATGCGCCCCACAGGGGGTCTTCAATCCAGGTGTTATGACGCCAATAATCTCTGCTTGTATAGCTTTTAAGATCTCCGGGATCCTCTGATGGGAAGTAGGTCAGAAACCGAGCTTTCAGCGCATCTCTCACATCGTAATCTACAGTATAAATTTCGCCATCCACTGGGTTCTCCAGCAAATAGTCCCTAAAACTTGAAACAGACCACTCCCCAAAAGCCATATCAAGTGGAGCGGGTCCCATAAAATCCCATCCTGTGTAGTTGTCTATCCAAAATCCGTTTACATTGTGTTCTGCAATAAAATATTCGGCCGACCGTATATTTCTTTCAACCCACCAGGGAGAAGCCATATCCTTTTTAATGTTTATATCGTCCACTTTAAAAGTAGCTCCACCCGGTCTGGGAACAGTATACTCCACTTTTCCTGTCTGGTTGCTGGTGGAGACAGAAGCAGCCGATACAGCAAGCGCACTATTAATATCTTTACAGGCTATGGCATCATAGAGGAAGGCATTTCGGGGATCAGAATCGTCATTATTATTATACCCTAGTACACCGCTCCCATCAGGATAAGTTGGCAGTTCTATATTCCCGGGTATTCCTTTTGGTTTCTGCCAGTCGGGATCGTTTACATAAGATGCCATCCCCGCCCATTTTACAGTATTGGCATCAGGATTCAATCCGGGACCCTTGGTGTCCCAGGTCCATGCAAATGCAACAAGTTTTGATGTGCCTGTCAGGGCATCCTGTTCATAGGTGTCATCGGCCAATTTGTTAAGTGCCAGGATAAACTCCCTGGATTCTCCCATTCCTTCAAGCCAGGCCATGATTCTTATATCCTGATTCTGAATCTGGGCTGTATTCACCTTTTCATAGGTAAGCACATGATCTCTAAAAAAAGGAGCTCTTCCTTCATCCTGAAGACCATGCACTACGGTCATAGCATTTGCGTTGGTGCCAAGGACTTTTTCGAGAGAAGATGTATAATAGGTAAATCTTGGCCAGTTATTCCACCAGGAATTATTTTCAGGAATGAAACTATTTACATAATTAAAATCCCCTGGAATTTTGATTTGTCCAAAGCTGGTAGTGGTAGATAAAATTAAAAGCAGCGCATACACTAATAACAACTTTACATTTTTTTTCATATTCATCAATGTTTAATAGGTTTCTAACCTTCTTATTATCTGCAGTGAAGGCTATATCTTCTCAAATATCATTCTGTTCAGGAAAAATTTGTTTTTATCATCCCTTGTTTTAAATCTTAAGGTTAAGGTATTTTTTTTATCATTAACTTCTACTTCGCATACAAAAAGCTTTTCTTTTCTGACTTTAGACTCTGCATAGGTATTTATTAAACTACTTATCTGATTTTGTCTTTGCCAGAGCGAAGCTTCACATCCTTCCGGTGATTCTTTGTAATCAAAGTATAGTTTGTATTTACCTTCCGGTAACTCATCAAGAGAAACTCTAATCTTAGATTCTTCCATTACTTTGAAGATATAAGTATAACCACCAGAAGGCAAACACCATTCAGTTTTCATCTCAACATCAACCCATAAATTCAATTTCATTGTTTGTGGGTAAAGCATAAATGTATTTGGAGAGTACACTTTACTTAATTCATTAGTTGGCTCGGTAATCTTCTTTTTTGGTGTATCGCAATAATAAAATCCAAGTGTTGTGTTGCTTACAACTTCTTTATTACCGTCAGGCCCATGCTCCATATCATATTTTAAACTTTTGTTGAAGCTGATTTTATCTGTAAGATGCCAACGATAAGCACCTGTTCTGCCATAAACCAGAGAATAATTTAATGAGCCGTGAATTGGCAAGCTCATCGCTCTATCCCAAGTGTCAAGAAATGCGTACCAACCACCATTAAAATAGTCTTCTGATCCTGTACCATGGATGGTATTTTCGCCATCCACAATAGCAATATCGTCTCCTTCAAAAAAGAGCGTCATACCCGGATTGAGATTTTGGGTTTGCATTAAGGTACCTATGTAATGGCCTTTTCCCTGAACATTAGCCATCGTTAATGGCTCTCCCTCAATTGACTGCGTTACCCGATTCCAGTCAACATATAGCTTTCCTTCATTTTTTTTATCACGTTTTTTATTTGAATAATAAACAGATGTGCTAAATCGCAATTCATTATTAATATCACTTTCCCGGTATATAAGCTCAATTTTTGCCTTTTTATCGAAGGGCATAGGCAGATAGCAGTAATTTGTATTATTTTTAGTCCCCATTACTATACTTTGCATAGACGTGCTGCCAAATGAATAGCCAAAGAAATCAGCAATTGGGGTGTAAATTGCGGGTAATTCTTCATCGTCATAGCTAATTTTAATATCGACGTTATTGTATTGATTCTCAAATAGTACAGCATCTTCTATTTCAATATACAGAATGCGACCTCCTTTTTCTGAATTGAAAATTGTTTTGCTATTTCCAGGCGACAGCACAACTTCAGTTTTGCAATCTAAAAGTGCATCTGATTGATTAATTTTTGTATTCCCATTCCATACATCTGACGCATAAGCCAGCGCTTGTTTTTCATCCCTGCTTAAATTCATAGAGAAGTTTTTAAGCTGCTTACTATTGCCAAGTTCTCTGTATTGAATTTGGAGAAACCTCATCACATCACCCCTAAAAACTATTTTACATCCATTAGTAAAGGGTATTGGTAAATATGAATAATATCCTCCTATTTCATTTCCGCAAAGGGGATGAATAAAGGGAAAAGTATTTCCTGAAAAAAGGTCTGAGAATTTTATTGAGAAACTTATAGTAGCAGTATCGCCAAAGTAAAAATCCAATGTATCATTGGTAGGTGTGGGTGTCCAGATTCTATCGATTACTCCTTTCCCTTTTGCTTCAAAAATTAACAGAGTACTATCTGCATTACGCCTGATATATGAATATGTTCCTGCAAAGCCATCGTTGTTTCCCCCTGTTCTGTCGTAGGATGAAACCTGAAGACTTTTTGAATCATCATAATATCTACTCAGGTTTTCTAAATTACTAAGCTTCTTTAATTCGGTTTCAAGCGAAACCTCTTTTTTTGTCTTTTGCGCAAGGGCATGGAACTTTAGAACCGGAGATAGTAATAGAATGATGATGAATAGCCATTTTTTCATGTTTATTTATTTTTTTGCAGACTTATTTTTGTCTGTTCATTCCAACTTGAAACCTTAATATCGCCAGTTTCTTTCTTATGAGATTTCCATTTTATTGTGCGCTTTTCTCCAGGCAGCATTTCGAAGAAGTTATCTTCAAAATCAATCCCTTCTGCATCCATGTTTACTACCCTGGCCCAATATTTTGACTGAAGAGTAATCAGCCCTTCACTTCCGTTATTTTTTATTTTCACTTTTAATTCATTCCGTGGATAAACAACATCCTGAGGAAGACCGGGAGTCCAGTAGCTTCTGTCATAGCCGTCTTCATATTTTATTTCACATACCAGAACTGCATCATTGCCAAGTTTGGATTTTATATCATCCAGTGGAAGACTTATTGCTTCAATGCTCTCATTTGCTGGAACTGTGATTTCAAAACTTTTTAAAAATCGGAGCTTTTCATTGTCGGTTGGCTGAACTTTAACTTCAATTCTTACTTTTTTATCTTCAAACAGATCATTTATAACAGACCATATTATCTTGTTATTTTCTAATTGTGAGGCTGTAATTATTGGTCTGCTTCCTGCTGCTGCTCCGTACCATGCTGCTTTTCGTCCCCCCCAGTAATCAACCATACTCCATCCGCTTGCCGGCCACTGATCGTTAAACATCCAGAAAGATATTCCACTGGAATAAAATTTACGTCTGCGATTTGCTTCAAGCCCCAAACGCATAACATCGTATTGTAAATACTCCATCTGGCTGATCCACTGGTCACTTCCAACTTCAGCCAAACCATATAGATTTGTTGCATCACTTTCAACTCGCCTGTAAAGTGTTAGTCCACCTCCATGGTATGGATTGTCTTTGGTGTGATATTCGAGCATTTCACCAGTGATTAAATCTTCTTCTGTCATGAACTTCATCAATGATCTTTTAGGAGGAAGACCGGTGGCAAAATATTCACTCATAAACCGTCCACTGCTGTTCTTGTCAATATCCATCCTGTAATCTTCCTTTTTTTCGTTATAGAAAGACGAAGTATGGCTGTCTCCAGATTTCAGAGAGTTGGTTGTTTTGGGATCAATTCCCAAAGGACTTGTTATTCTGAATGGCCTCGAAGGATCTAGCTTTGCCACCAGTGGAGCCGTATTCTTTAAATGAAATTCTTTTAGCGGCCAGTTATCAGATGGCTTTGCACCCAATCCCAGCTCATTATCACCGGACCAGAATATCAGACTCGGGTGGTTTCTTTGCTTCTTTATATTGGCCTCAAACTCTTTCATTAACAATTGTGCAAATGCAGGCTCATCAACTGGATAATTCTGACATGCCAGCATTAAATCCTGGGATACCATGATGCCTTTTTCGTTGCATTTTTTCCAAAATATATCGGATTCATATATTCCTCCACCCCATACTCTCATCATATTGAATCCACCTTGCTGAAACTGACTCAGCAGTAATTCGTATTTCTCTTTTGTAACAGTTGCTGGAAATGGACTGGCAGGTACCCAGTTCGCTCCTTTTGCATAAATTCTTTTACCGTTTACAATAAGTGTAAAAGAACTTCCGACATCATTCTTATCCGGAATTTCCTCAATTTCAATTGTTCTTATGCCTGTTTCAGTACTTTTCGAATGCAAGATATTTCCGGAAGCATCAGATAGTTTTGCTGTAAGGGTGTATAGTGGTTGTTCTCCTGATCCGTTTGGCCACCAGAGTTGAGGATTAACAATATTGAAATCAAATTTCAGACTTGTATCTGAAGCTTCGGATTCTTTTGTCCAAACAACTTTTCCGTCAGGCGATATCAGGCTAAGCTTAGCTGTTTTTGCCACCTTCCCTTTAAGTGTTGATTGCAGCTCAACATGCAAATCAGCTTGATTTTCAGATAAGTCTGATGTATAGATGTACACGTTATCGATCCTCGCATTTTGGTAGGAAACCAATCGTGCCGGTCTCCAGATACCAGCAGTTATGAAGCGATGCACCCAATCCCAACCAAAGGTACTTTGATTGCGGCGGACATAAGGACGATATGGGTCTTCAAAGGCTCCCAACAGGGGTTTGATCTTTGATTTATAGTCGGCATATTTTGCAATCGGATAAAAACGAACCTCAATTACATTGCCTTTTGGTTTCAGGAAATCTATGCTTACATCGTATTCAAATGGCAAAAACATATCCTGAGAGGAGAGTACGGTCGGGGTGCCTATCTTTTTCCCGTTGATATATATATCGGCATAAGTATCCAGTCCGTCGAATTGCAATACTACCCATTCCTGCATGAAGTTTTCGGGTAAGTCAAATACTTTCTTATAGCGCCATTCCCATTGTTCCGGCCATTGGCACAACTCAGCATTGTCGCGCCAGAACGGGTCTGGGATTAATGCTTCTCTAAATAAATCTGTATGAACCTGTCCCGGTACTGTTGCATTAAGAACTACATATTCGGATCTGTCAGGACTATAGCCTTTCAGTTCCCATGTGCCGTCTAAACTAAAAACTTTAGTGCTGGTATTTTCTGATGTAATACTTTGGGCATAAGTATTGCCTGTCAGAATTGATATAACAACCAGAATGCTGAATATTCTTATCATCTTAAGGAAATTATCAAATTAAATGAATTGATTTTTATCAAATATTATTTACTAAGGAAATATTTAGACTTTATTTATACTCCTCAGTAACTGCCAGGAGACCCCAATAGTTATCCACCAGGAAGCCTTCATACCCCCAGCACTCACCATCCCATGTTCTCCAGTCCTTTGTCATGCCGTTTTCACATTCTCCCTGAAAATCACCATTCTCAAATGCCTTCAGCAGGGGAAATAGAATTCGTTCAGCATCGCTCTTTCGACCAAGTTTATACAAGGCACTCAATGTGAAATACACATAATTACCCGAAGTCCCTCCGTTTTCATAGTGCTGCCAGCCATCATTCAGTTCATCTGATGTATGACCACCCCAACGCGGATCGTGATGTGTATAATCTGCCTTTGGAATAGAGATCAGGTTGCCCGGAAGTCCCATTTCAAAATTACTGAATCCTACTTCATCAATTTTAGCAAGCATTGCATCCATTATGCTATTGCCCTGTTCATTTGTTACCAGGCCGTATGCTATGGCCATGCCATTTACAAATGTGAAATAATAATCGTGTAACACGCCATCTTCGCTTTTCCAGCCTGCTAACACACCAGTTTTGGGATTAATGAAAGTATCGTAATAATTTACTTTCATTTTTGCAGCAAATTCGCTGTACCGTTTTGATGCTCTGTCATCTCCAACTGTTGCACATAAATCCGAAAATCGATTTAATGCGCTGTAAGCCATTGCATTTGAGTAAGCATCTTTGTGGCCAAAACCAATTGTGTCCCACCAGTTTGCAGGGCGTTGAAATGTACCTCCGCTCCATGATCCTGAATTACCACTAAAACCATATTCTAGAATTCCATCTCCATCTTTGTCTCTGCTTAATATCTCTTCAGCCCATATTACCAGTCCCTTGAACTTCTCTTTTAACCAGGTTATATCTTTACTTCCCTTGTAGTAATTGCAAGCGGCTATCAACAATGACGGATAGGTATCCAGAGAAGCATTTTGGCCACCCCATTGTACTTTTTCTGTTCCGGGAAAATCGGCATAATAGCCAAACATACCATAAGCTTTCTGTCCATCAAGATACCTGTCAACCGTCATTTTTACTAGGTCGATGGCTCTAAGGTCATCCACCAGGTTGGGAGCATGTAGTGCCAGCTCGGAGTAGCCATATTGCACAAATGCACAGGAATCGCTGGTTGAGTTGTTGGATAGGATCATCCAGTTGGGATTCACTTGAAAGGTATTCAGATAATTTCGTCTGTAGCCATCAAATCGTTCATCATTTTCAATCCCTTTTACTTCGGGGTATATAGCAACGATATCAAAATGATATTCAACAGAGTTATTTTCTTTTGTTGCTGCAGGAAATGAGATTTTTACATATTTATTATTATGATCTTCTCTGGATGCTGTGTAATCTAATGTTTTAACCTGTTTTGATCTGATTTGAAAGGAACCCATATCAGGAAGGTGCATCAATGAGGGTGTGCTTATCTTATCTTTTTCAGGAACAAGCCCCAGTACAGTAGCATGGTTTTTATTTTGGTTGAATTTAATGACCCAGGGGACATTCCCGTTCACATAATTTGAGCGTAGGATGAATCCCTGCTCAGTTCTTTCAAACACCCATGCAGGGGTTGGATTCACATTTAAATAATATTTGCGTGTATTTTTAATCTGTTTAGAAGTAAAAAGATCATTGCCTCTCTCTTCATCCAATTTTAATGGATTATTATCCAATTTGTTTTTACCTAAAGAATCAACCGAAAAATAAAGGAATTCCGGATAATCTTTCTTTAGTGAATATTTAAAATAGTCAGAAGCGGATTTGCCCGGAACTTTTGCTGCCATAATTTTTATTGGTCCAGCTGCAGCAATAATACCTGCTAACGCCATTTTTTTTACTGCATCTCTTCTATTCATAATCTAAAATATTTATGTGGTACAGCCTCTAAATTACTTCTACAAAGATTGGCACTCTATTAATCAATCCAAGTGAAATGCCCTGAAAGAAAATCTATATAAAAAACTACCCCATCTATGAGACAGGGTAGTTTTAAGAGAGAGTTAATTATTATTTCTTTAATAAACGTTTTACGTTTGTTCCATTATCAGTATCAAGTACAACAATATAAACTCCTGCAGCTAAATTCGAAACATCCATCCTTATAGTATTGTTACTATTTACAACACTGAGAATACGCTTTCCGGTCACTGAATAAATGGAGATGGTATTAGCATTAGAAACATTTTCTATTGTTAATAAATCACCTGCTGGATTTGGGTACATTACGAAATCAACATGATGATTATTCTCAACAGATTCAGTAATTGGATTTGCTACAAATAGTGCCATAGCAATTGCCAGATCAGTTGAACCACCATTTATTTCCTCTTGAGAATCCATTCCTGCCAGGTAAGCCTCTGCTGCAGCAATAGCAGCATTTGCTGCATCCACCACCGATTGCAGATATAGGCCTCCTGCTTCACCAATAACGGCAGCAGCAACAGCTGCTTTTGCTGCTTCGATCTCAGCCAAAAATGCTGTATAATCCATGGCAGCCTGTATAAAATGCAAAGTTCCAGTGTAACTCATATCGGCCCAGGTATTCTGGCTCAATCCCCAGTTTAACTCAATATATTCATCAGCACCACCTCCATCAAAATCACAAATTCCCAGTTCAAAAAGGATACTGTTTCCTGTCCCAGGTGCATAAGCTACGGTATCTCCAGTTTCATCATCATACTCAAAATATGCAGACAGGGGTAGTTGTGCTTCAAAAATATAGCCGCCATCTGTGGTTTGCATGACATACTCCACACCTTCTACCCAGGTTCCCAATGATCCACCCGACCATTCAGATCCGTCCTCAGTATACCAAAATTCCGATCCAGTCTTGGAATGTGGCCATGTGGCACCCCATCCTATACCATCTCTTGAATTTTCTGTGCCTACTGAAACTTTTACACGGTCACCACCTTTACCTGGTTCATTAGGAGACTCCATAACCACATCATCTGTTACATCTGCCATGATGTATAGATTTGTTGAATCCCAGGCAACTGACCAGAATACATCAGTATCTGTCACAGCACTAGTGTCGATCACACGATTCAAGTTTTGTTGAGTAAGCATTCCACTCCAGTCATCTTTGCTACCGTCTATGGTTTTTGGAGTTTCCACATAATTGATCGGTGCTGTTGGCAGCACGTGTGTAAAAACCAATGCTCCGGCATCACTCATATCGGCCCATGTATTCTCGCTGGTTCCCCAGTTTAATTCAACATATTCATCAGCACCTCCGCCATCATAATCACAAATGCCTAATTCAAAAAGGATTTTGTCTCCTGTTTCAACTGTAAAAGCTACAGTATCTTCTGTTACATCATCATATTCAAAATATGCAGACAGGGGAAGCATTGCTTCAAAAATATAACCGTCATCTGTGGTTTGCATTATATACTCCACACCTTCTACCCAGGTTCCCAATGATCCACCCGACCAGGCAGATCCGTCCTCAGTATACCAAAATTCTGATCCAGTTTTGGAATGTGGCCACGTGGCACCCCATCCGATACCATCTCTCGAATTTTCGGTACCAACAGAAATTTTCACTCTGTCACCGCCTTTACCTGCTTCATTAGGAGACTCAATAACCACATCATCAGTAACATTTGCCATGACATAAAGATTTGTTGAATCCCAGGCAACTGACCATGATACATCAGTATCCGTTACAGCGCTGGTATCAATTACACGGTTCATGTTTTTGTAAGTAGGGATGCCATTCCAATCATCAATGTTCCCATCGATGCTTATAGGAGTTAGAGTATAACCAACTGTAGCAGTTGGATAAGATTGTCCAAAGATCTGTCCCGTAAAAAAGGCCAGCAATAAAATTGATAAAAAGTAGTTTTTTTTCCTCATAATCATTTAATTTTAAAGGTTGTTAAATAGAAGTGAGTTTGAGTTATTGTGTTTAGACTCACTTTAAATATGTTCCCCACCCCCTAAGGTGGGGAATTTTATTATAAATTATTTATGGTCGTTGAAGCCAGTGCACCTTATAGACCAAGTTTTCACCTGTTAGGTTGTTGTTATCATAGACTAACCAGCCGCGTCCTTCTCCCTGGGCGAGGTATTCCCGGTATCCATATGTTATATTCTCACCGTTGGGCTCGCCGCCATCCATGTCGCCTCCTCCGTAGATCCAGCCATCATTTTCGTTCCAGGTAGCAAGATCCTGCCAGATACACTCTCGTTCCACATTGGCATCTTGTCCATCGTCATCTTCCAATATTTCAGTCATGAATACTTCAAATCCGGAGATTTGCATATCTCGGTAGGTTTTTACTTTTACACCGGTTTCCATATCAACCTCGTTGTACCACACTTTTACTGAATAGGTCTCATCATAAATATTTTCCAACATTACTGGAATATGATTCCCATCATTCAGCGCTGTAATGTCAAATGACAAGCCTGCCTGATTCTTAAAAATAGCTTTTTCCAGTTCAAATGATTTATATATTTGCATAGACCATTTATCTCCCCAGCCATTCCACCAAAGCATTACATTGCCATCCATCAGAAATTGTTCCTCTCTGTACGGGATCCACGCCTGACCGGTTCTTGGCTGACCTTCAACCATCTCAATATCTTCGTTGAAACCAGCTGAATAATAGCCAATCTCAGGATTAACACCCTCATGGGTAAATACCATGCCCCCTATGCTATCGCCTGCCGGATTAATAATGTTTGAACGGTTCACAGCCCACATTCTCTTTATGTTTTTTGGCCAGTAATTTGCAAGGGTATAGTCTTCATGACCCTCTTTATACTCTCCTTTTACGGGAGTACCAACCACAGTCACCCAATATGTTTTTGTTTCTGTCCCAAGGCTTACTGTATATTCAATAGAGTCTGTAAAATCTTGAGCCACACCGCTTTCCGGACTAATCACAGCGCCTGCAGCAAGCGTTATTGTTGGGGTCACATTATCGAGTGCATTGCCATAATTAACCTGTCCTAAAATGGTACTTGCAGAATCATTAATAAATGCTTCATTGCCATCCACGACAAATGAAACAATAAATTCTCCAGAACCAGCACTAATTAGAACTGTTACAGTATATTTAAATGCAGATCCATCCTCAGCGGTAACCAGGTATTCAACTCCGTTTGTAAAGTCCTGAGCTTCACCACTGGCTGGTGTGATTGTTGCGGCTTCAGAAATCTCAATGGTCGGAATCAACGATAGAATATCAGTGCCAAATGGAAAGGAGGCATGTAAATCTTTATCCTCAATTGTTGCTGTAATATCTGATTCAAAACTTGCATTGTCAGCACTCATAAAAACAAAAGAGATGATCTGTTTTGCATCTGATTTCTCCTCTTCTTTTGGCTTTTCGCAGGATGTAAATGCAAATACCCCAAGTGTTAAGAGTAGAATAATCGAAAGGAAATTTCTTATCGGTTTCATAGTTATTGATTTATGTGTTTAATACTTCCATCCATATTTTAAATAGCCTGTATGATTGTTGCTGCGGTCATACAGTTTCCATGCATACCAGCCACTGGGATCGCCATCAGCACCTTTAGCCCACCACTGGTCGTGCGCATATGCCACATTTTCACCTGTAGGCTCCTGATAGCCTTCGCTGGGTATGCTGCTAATCGGAGATGAAAGATCCTCCATATCTCCGTTTGCATTGCCTGCCCAACCACCATCGCTATCCCACCAGGCTTCTGCCTGATGAATAGTCATACGTGTTTTAGGTCCTTCTTCTTCCCATACAGGATTCTCAACCTCAACAAAAGGAGTTACCGTTTGCTGCCAATAGACTCTTTTTAAGATAACGAGTGTCACAGGATCCTTAATATCGTGCCATATTTTAATAGTGTAGGGTTCATCATACAGATCGAAAAGCATGTATGGATGGCCTCCACCAGAGGCGCATGTACCACCGTAAGTGATATCAAAAGTATCTTTGGTGTTCTCGTTGATAAAGATTGCCTTAGTAAGGTTGACCGGCCATAAAACATTACCATCATCATCACCATATCCATTCAACCAGACATAATTATGACCTGTATGGCAGTTATATTTTATCTGCCAGACCTCGGTGCCCATTTGCTCAGCGAAATCACCATGAGGGCTTCCTGGTGCCCCCCATTGTACACCAATCTGTTGTGTACCCAATAGATCAGGCACAGTTCTCCATTGCGAAAAAAGGTTACCATTCATATCAGCTACTTGTCCAACCTTGGTATCCATTAGAGGTATGTATGCACTCACATCTCCTAATTTCTCATTTGAAAACATTTTGGAATAATCAACATCCTCACCCGGTAATGGCTGAAAATCTAAATCAGGCTTATCCTTGCTACATGAAAACAGACCAACCCCAATAGCGAATACTATTAATAAATAACTTTTCATGATCATATTTTCTATAATTCCATTAATCTATAATTGTGACTAATAACCATCGTTTTGGGTCATTCCAATATTTAAATCCAGCTCATATTGAGGAATAGGCAGGAAGCCTTTTTTCTCCAGATCAAAAACTCTTTCATAATCACCCGGACTTCCAACGTCTCCTGTTTCCTCTTCTCCAGAGACTCTTGGAGGTCTCATTTCGTAATTCTGAACTGTAAACTTCTCATTAGCATAATCGAGTCCTCTTCTCAGTACATCCCAATACCTGATTCCCTCCATAGCCAGTTCTGATCTTCTCTCCTGATAGACAATGTCAATGTTAATTTCAGCCACATTCGACAAGCCAGCTCTGTTTCTAACCATATTTAGCCATGTGATCCCCTGTGCACCCATATCCAATTCAGCAGCCATAAGTAAAACATCTGCATATCTGATATAGTGATAATTTCCTGCGTAGTTTAAAACATCGTAACCTCCACCTGTGGGATAGTTTTCATTATGTGCAGTATATTTATAGCAAAACAGACCTGTGTGCTGATACCTTGGTATCAAAATACCCGCCGGACTGGTTAACTCTTCTACTGTAACGATTGAGGCCAATTTTCTAAGGTCACCTGCTTCAAACTGTTCATTAAACTCTTGTGTTGGTATAATAAATGCCCAGCCAGAATGTAGCTTTGTGCCTGTATAGGCAGAAGGTGCACTAAAGACGCAGCGTACATTACCGGTTTTTCCATCATTCCAGTCCATTCCACTCATGTCTCCATGAGGAATTTCAAAAACCATCTCACTTGAATAATCGCCAGTTGATGCTATAAACATATCACGATAGTTCAATTGCAATGAAAATTCTCCACTAGCTATTATATCAGTCAGGTGATTTAGGACATCCTCCTTTGTTAAATCCGTGCCATCTGTAACCGGCATGGTGCTTTTCTGATAATATCCGGTGTAGAAAAGAAATCCCCGGGCTAATTCGGCTTTTGCGGCCCATTTTGTAATTCGGGCTTGGTTAGAGACATCGTAACTTTCCGGCAGATTTTCAATGGCATCTAACATGTCTTTGGCAATTTGCGCATAGGTTTCATGTACATCGCTTTGCTCTATATCTCTCCAGTCGATTGTAGTTACAATACTAGTAAGCAGCGGAAAATTCTCATATAAGCGTACGGCCTCAAGGTGGTAATTTGCCCTCAGAAACAAATCCACAGCTTTAAAACTCTTTTTATCTTCTGCCTCCGAGTCCTTAAATTCTATATCGTCATATTTGCTCAGAAGCACATTGGCTCTGGAGATACCCAGGTAGCACTTAGACCACAAGTCGCCTGCTGTTGGTGTTTGGGAATTTCCTACAAATCTCTCAAGTTCGCTCCAGCCATAGCCGTCAGCTATTGATCCGCCTCCTTTGTAGCAATCATCAGACATAATGTCCAGAGTCATGCTCAAATCATGCCAATTTTCCCATCCCTGAAAAGTCATGGGTTGATAGATGCCCATTAATGCCTTATAGGCGTCTCCACTTGTTTTATAAAAATTATCTGTTGTCTGCCTGTCTGTAGGGTCTATTTCCAAATAATCGGAACAACTGGTCAAAACTGATAAGAACAGTAATACCACTATTTTAAAATATAATGTGTTGAATTTCATAATTTTAACAATTAAAAGGTTACGCTAATTCCAGTTGTAAATGCTCTTGCCTGCGGATACGCCGCCCTGTCAATTCCAAAATCGAGGAATTTGCCCGTATTTCCTGTCCCAATCTCAGGATCAAAGCCGCCATAATTGGTGAATGTCAAAAGATTTTGTCCTGACACATATATTCTCATGTTAGATATACCCACTTTCTGTGCAATCTGAGTAGGCACGGTATAGCCCAACTGCAGGTTTTTTAACCGTATAAAACTGCCATCTTCAATATGCACCATGTCGTTTAATCGGCTGGTATTGCGATTCAGATCTGTGGTAGATGAACGAGGCCACGAATCTGATGTGTCTTCGCCATGCCATCTGTCGTAAACTCCAGGACTAAAGGCCATATTTGCAATGTTGTTGCCTTCTTGTCCCTGAAACAGAAAAGAGAGATCAAAATTCTTATAGTCAGCACTGAAGTTCAGACCAAATG
>JAOZQY010000141.1 GCA_029931975.1 Bacteroidales bacterium
CTCACTACTCAAACTCCCCAACTCCTCTTCCAAAGATACAACATTTTGTTGTTGTTCGCAATCGATCAGCTTGATCACAAACTGAAGGGTTGCCATGGCCATAAAATCCTGCGTATCTTTATCTGTATACCTCTGTTTATACTGCAGAACCTTATCATTGATCATCCTGGCAGCCTGCCGGATCTTCTCCTCATCCCTTCGTTTTATCTTCAGGGGATAAAAACGTTCGGCAATCTGAACCTTTATGGAAAGCATATCTTCCGTCATCCCCGTCTTATCTGTTTAATAGAGCAATACATTTATCAATCTCCCGCACAATTCTATTTATCTGCATCTTGGCATCCTGTGATTCCTCACCATCTGTCATGATGCCTTTTACCAGAGCTAATTTCTGGTTTTTTTGTTTCAATTCGTCAATTACTGACTGTTTTTGCTGAAGCGATAGCTGAAGATTCTCATACTGCAGTTTCAATCGAACATTCTCTTCCTGTTGCTCCTGCAACCGAATCTTAACCGACTGAATTTTATGTCTGATTCCTTTCAGTATGTCAACCTGCTCAGCACTCATATAACAGAGATATATCTTACAAATATAGAATTATTTTGATCCGTTTAAAACTTTCAATTCCTAAACTGTCAGCCTTGAAAATAAAACCATAGTTTTAGATTTTCAATTTCACTGGGGAAGATGATGCGTAGAACCATAAGCTTGATATTATTACAGTGCCTTATGCTATACAGCATTGGACAAGATGGAAGCTGTTTTCATCCTCCGGTGAAGATACCCATCTTTATTTCAGGTAATTTTGGAGAGCTCAGGAGCGACCATTTTCACTCAGGCATTGACATAAAAACCCAGGGGATTACGGGGCATCATGTATTCTCTGTGGAAGAGGGTTATGTATCCCGGATCAAGGTACAGGCCAATGGATATGGCAAGTCGATTTATATCACACACCCCAATGGCTATACTTCCGTTTACGGACATCTTGACCGCTACCGGGAAGATATTGCTGTCTATGTGAAAAAGATGCAGTATAAACAACGATCTCACATGGTGGACCTCTTTTTGAACAGGCTTACCTTTCCCATGGAAAAAGGTGAGTTTATTGCCTATTCAGGGAACACCGGAGGTTCTTCCGGACCACATCTCCACTTTGAACTTCGCTCCACGGACAATCAGCATCCAGTAAATGTCCTTCAGTTTAATTTTGATATCAGAGACCAGGAGCCGCCCAGATTTCACTCTGTCTTTATTTATCCAATGGACAAGAAGGGTCAGGTCAACGGGAAGGTAGAGAAGTTCTCAAGTAAGCTTGTAAAAGACAAGGGCATCTATACTATTCCATACGGCACAGAGATACGTGCTTCGGGCATCCTGGGAATGAGCGTTGAAGTATTTGATTACCTCGATGGGGTCTCCAACAGGTGCGGAATATATACGCTTGAAATGTATGTGGACAACAAGCTTTCTTACAGTCACACGATGGATGAGTTCTCCTTTTCCGAATCAAGGTATATCAACGCACATACCGATTATGAAGCAAATATCAGACTTGGCGTTAAAGCTCACAGGCTTCACCGTCTGCCCAACGACAAATTGAGAATCTATAATAAGGATACGGAAAACAGTCCCCCGGTGCTTAATGAAGCACGTTCCTACCATATACGTATTGTGGCATCTGATGTGGCAGGAAACAGCTCTGTTCTTGAATTCGAAGTGAATGGGAATGCAGCACCAATTCCCGTGCCGGATCCTGCAAACGGATTTATCACCATCATGAGTTACGACAGGGCCAATGATTTTAAGGAGGGTCCGGTACAGGTTGAAATACCGGTCAATGCACTTTACCAGGATTTGGATTTCAGCTACCTTAGCTCCCCTCCGGCAAATGGATCACTTACCCCATTCTACCATATCGCCACTGCTGAGGTTCCTGTACATAAATCATATACTCTCACCATCCAGAGTCCGCCCCTTGATCCCTTGTTACATAACAAACAACTACTGATCACTTACAACAATGCACATGAAGTTGAATCTGCAGGAGGAGAATTCAAAAACGGCGCTGTAGTGGCCAAATTATGGAACTTCGGTCAGTTCGCAATTGCGCTGGACACCATTGCTCCGGAGATTATCCCTCTTTGGAAGGGAGGAGCTGACCTCAGTAGCATCAAGGACTTGCGTATTACCATCCTTGATAATCTGTCGGGTATTGGAAAATATGAAGGCTATATTGACAACCAGTGGGCCCTCTTTGAATATGATCCGAAGAATGACCTGCTGCACTACTGGTTTGATGAAAAACGCATTGCCAAAGGATCTACACATGAACTCGAACTATATGTAACTGACCAAAAGGGGAATTTAAACCTTCTTCACACGACTTTTAACTGGTAAACATATTTCAATGAAAGACCGCTACCGTGTTACCGCGCTGATGTCGGGATCGTCCATGGATGGTGTGGACCTTGCATGCTGTGATTTAGAATGGAAGGGGCAGCAGTGGGCATACAATATATTAGATGCGGAGACTTTTCCATATCCGTCCGAACTCTTATCAAAGCTGGAGCAGGCCTGCAACTGGAGCCTGGAGAAAATACATGAGCTCGACCTGGAACTTGGAGCTCACTATGCGCTCCTTCTGAATGAATTCCATAAAAGAAAGAAGCTCAAACCCGATTTCATTGCATCACACGGACATACCATCCTGCATGATCCACAGCATGGAATAACCTTTCAGGCCGGCAATGGGAGGATCATGGTTAAAGACACAGGTATTATGGTAGTCAATGATTTCCGAAGTGAGGATGTGGCCCAGGGTGGACAGGGTGCTCCGCTTGTTCCACTGGGTGACAGAATGCTCTTTAATCAATTTGAAGGCTGTCTGAACCTGGGTGGTTTTGCCAACATCTCCTGTGAAAATAATGAGGGAAACCGCATTGCCTATGATCTTTGCCCGGCCAATATGGCGCTCAACTGGGTGGCTGCCCTGGAGGGACTAAGTTTTGACCGGGATGGTGCTCTGGCACGTAAAGGTGAAATTCAAAAGTTCCTTTTGAAAAAGCTGAACAAACTGGACTACTATTCTCTCCCAACACCAAAATCCCTTGGCAGAGAATGGTTCCTGGAACAGTTCGTGCCTCCGTTGCAGCAGAGCAATCTTAAACCAACAGATTTAATGGCCACCGTGCTGGAACATATTGTCTTCCAGATTTCCATGGGCATCAACAAAGCCGGCATCCACTCGCTTCTGATTACCGGAGGTGGAACATTGAACCAAACCCTGATTGAACGGTTAAAAGCTTATACAAATACATCCCTGGTGATACCTGAAGAACAATTGATAGATTATAAAGAGGCCCTTATTTTTGCCCTGCTAGGAGTCCTCAGGATCCGGGGTGAGATCAATTGCCTGGCCAGTGTAACTGGCGGCAATAAGGATATCTCTGCAGGACGCATTCACAAAATTTAAAACATTCTCTTATGAACAATTTCCTTGCTTTCAATCCTGTAAAACTCCATTTTGGAAAAAACGTGATCAAAGATCTTGGTGCCGCTGCCACTGCACTGGGAAATAAAGCCCTGCTGGTCTACGGGATTATTGACCTTGTGGCCCACTCGCTGGAAGCATGGTTCGGTAAAGGAGAAGCCACACTTTCAGACCGTTTTGTTATTTCCATCATCAAGGAAGCCATGGAATATGGCCCCGCATTGATGAAAGATCAGGGATCCTATGAATTGAGGACAAAAATTATGTGGGCAGCAACCAACGCTCTGAATAACACGACCATGTATGGAAGGATGTCGGAAGACTAGGGTGTGCATGCACTGGGACACATTCTCTCATTTCTGTTTGACACTGTCCATGGAGCCACCCTGTCAATTATTTATCCAGCCTGGATGCGTGTTCTGAGAGAACGTGCGGGTGAGCGGATCATACAACTGAGGAAGGAACTGTTTGGTGTAAACTCTGTGGATGAAACCATCGAATCGTTTACATCCTATTTTAAAACACTGGGAAGTCCCGTTAGCTGCCAGGAAGCCGGAATTGATGAATCAAAAAAAGAAGAGATTCTGAGACTGATGAACAGAAACAGGGCAGAAGGAACTAATTTCGGCTTTAGCGATACCGAAAGGGAAAAACTCCTTGCTTACATGTTCTAAAAAAAGGAAAGGGTTCAATCTGGCGATTGGCCCTTTCCTACAACACTAACTAAAACTACCAACTAATCTACTAACTAAACTACCTTAATATCATCTACTACTTTATCACTATCAAATAGTATGCCACAAAGATACTCACAAGCGTGAAACCCTGCAAAGTATTTTATGTAAAATTTTTGTTAAATGCACGAATTTTTATCGTTACGTAATTAGTTGTCGTTTATCAGGGGGTATGGCTTTCGTATTTGACATATATCTATTATTAGATGGTATTTTACAGGGGGTGGATATTTATTATATTTTTTGATATTTTTCTTCGTTTCCAAATATTTAGAGTTCATAGCATGTTATTGGATAGGATGTGTTGGTAGTTTGCCAGAAAAATGAAATCTTGCAACCCCAACGACAAATACCTGGAGTCGACAGTCTTTAAAAACGTAATTCCTTAAGTAAAAAACAAAAGCTTAGATATGATGAAAAAAGTTGTTTTAGCAGCAGTTCTTGGAATAGCCATCTGGAATAGCAATGTAGTGGCTTGTACCAATTTCCTGGTCACACCAGGAGCCTCAGTAAATGGCACTGCCATGATTACTTATGCAGCAGATGCACATGTATTATATGGCGAACTTTACTTCAGGCCTGCTGCCGATTATCCCCCGGGATCCATGCTGGATGTATATGAGTGGGACACCAATAAGTTCCTTGGAAGGATACCCCAGCTTTCACACACCTTTTCGGTAGTTGGTAATATGAACGAACACCAGGTGGCCATTGGTGAAACAACCTATGGAGGACGACATGAATTACACGACAGCACCGGGATCATAGATTACGGAAGTCTTATGTATATTACCCTGCAGAGAGCCAGAACAGCCAGGGATGCTGTAAAGATCATGGGCGAACTTGTGGCTGAATACGGTTACTGCAGCTCGGGTGAATCATTCTCCATTGCCGATCCCAATGAGGTTTGGATCATGGAATTGATAGGAAAAGGCACAGACATGGCTACCGAGGATGGCAGAACATATAACAAGAACAAGGGAGCCGTATGGGTGGCTGTCAGAATTCCAGATGGATATGTATCGGGACATGCCAATCAGGCCAGGATACAGCAGTTTCCGCTTGACGATCCTGAAACTTGTATCTACGCTCCCGATGTGATCACCTTTGCGCGTGAGAGAGGCTACTATGAAGGAACCGATGAAGCATTCAGTTTTTCAGACAGCTATGCTCCTATCTCCTTTGGAGGCGCAAGGTTCTGCGACATGCGTGTATGGTCGTTCTTCAAGGATATCAATGACAATATGGATCAATATTTTGATTATGTAAAGGGTGATGACCTGAAAAACAGGATGCCCCTGTATATTAAACCTAATCGAAAACTCTCCAATAAGGATATGATGAACTTTATGAGGGACCACCTGGAAGGAACAGAACTTGATATGACGGCCGATGCAGGAGCAGGTCCATTTGGACTCCCCTACCGCTGGCGCCCCCTGACCTGGGAATATGACGGTAAGATGTATGTGAATGAACGTGCCACTGCCACACAGCAGACAGGATTCTCCTTTGTGGCAGAATGCAGGCCCACGAAGCCAGACTGGATGGGCGGTATTTTCTGGTTTGGTATTGATGATGCGGCTGCAACCACCTATGTCCCCATGTATTGTGGCATGACCCGCGTCCCCGATTCCTACGCTGTAGGAAATGGTGATTTGCTTACTTATTCGGAAACCTCCGCCTTCTGGGCATTTAACTTTGTCTCAAACTTCTCCTATCTTAGGTACAACGTGATGATGGAGGATGTACGCAAGGTGCAGTCTGAACTGGAAGACAAGTTTATCACTGAGGTTGCTGCCATCGATGCTGCTGCTACTGTACTAAATGAGAGCAATCCTGAACTGGCCAGGGAGTTTATCACCAACTACTCTGTGAATATGGGTGACTATACCGTTCAGCGTTATAAGAAGCTTGGTGAGTTTTTGCTGGTGAAGTATATTGACGGAAACATCAAGAAAGAGGAGAATGGCGAATTTCTGCGCAGTAAGGAAGGCTACCCGCTGGGTCCGGATCAACCCGGATATTCAGAACAGTGGAAAGGTATAGTTGTGAAGGATGCAGGAAAGAATCTGAAGATGCCCAAGGGTGATGCCCATTAATAATATCGCGTTGTTAATAAATCGGGATATATATTATAACTAACTGGAATTTTTTTGTACTTTTGCGACCTGTTAAATCGAGGCATAGAATATAA
>JAOZQY010000142.1 GCA_029931975.1 Bacteroidales bacterium
TCACCGTGCATAAGAGCCAGGGCCTGACCTTCGAAAGAGCCATTATAGATGTGGGACAGGCCTTTGCACCCGGACAGGTCTATGTGGCCCTCAGCCGGCTGAAGAATCTGGACGGACTGGTCCTTCGAACCCGCATTAATGAATCGGCCATACGCAGCGATGCCGATGTACAGGCCTTCAACCGTCAGATGGAGCAGCAGCAAGCCCTGGACGACATGCTGCAGGAGAAGCAGCGCATCTACCTGCAAGAGATCCTGAGCTCGACCTTCGACTTTTCTCTTATCGAAAGGCAATTGGAGAATTTACAGAAGTTCCAGGCCCAAAAGATGGAGTTTGAAGATCCGCTTATGCAGCAGGCCATGGGCAATCTGCAAAAAGGCTTCAGAGCAGAGGCCGGGAATACAGCCACCTTCCGCAGGCAGTTGCAAAATTTGCTTCGCGAAAACAATCCGGAACAACTCCTGGATCGCATTAGAAAAGGAAGCGACTACTATGCTGCATTCATGGAGAAGATGCTCAGTCAGCTCCTGACCCACCTGGCCGAGGTAGAACAACTTACCCGAACCAAAACCTACCGGAACGCCCTGAGTGAAATTGACCAGCAGCTCACCATCGCCTGGGGAAAACTGGAACAGGCCGAACACATTGCCTGCAGCATCCTCTCGGGCCGGGACATCGAAAAAACCGAATCAGCCTACAGCGTGCACATCCAACGCCGCACCAGGCTATGGGAACAGGCACAGCAGGCGGCCCAAGACAACCCAAAATTCGGCAAAAGAAAAAGCGGACGAAAACGCAAGAAAGGCGCCAAATCCGAGGGAGGCGCCAAACTTGAAAAAGGAGAAACCTACCGGATCACCTATGCCCTGATCAAAGAGGGAAAATCGATCCAGGAAATCGCTAAGCAACGAAAGCTGGCCACCTCCACCATCGAGGCACATGCACTCAAAGGCATCAAAGACGGAGTAATTGAAATAAGTAATGTACTGGGAAAGGAGACAATCGAGGAAATAACCGGAACGATGAAGGAAGCCAAGGGATCAAGCAGTGAATTATACAAGGCACATAATGGCAAATACAGCTATGGCGTATTGCGCATGGTATATGCACATCTGGCGAAAAAAACGATATAATATAAAATCTATCTAGCCGCCGTCGTTCTCGTTTCCAAAGGTCAATATGCTAAGTTTAACTTATCAGAATTAATATGTTCATTGGACCGCTTCATTTCCAATTAATGCTTCTATTTCGGCTTGCCCGCAGTTTATAAACACGCATTCCATCATGCCCCTGCATTCTGTCACAATAAGTTCTTTCGAAATAGGAAAATATGAAGTCCCCAGGCACAATGGAAAGCCGTCATGAATGGGGCCAATCCTTGGCGTTTTGAAGGCGATAACCGGCCTGCGGACCAGGTAAGCTGGGATTCTATACAAACATTTTTATCAAGACTAAACGAGCAAACAGGTCAGAACTACCGAATGCCAAGCGAGGCCGAGTGGGAGTACGCAGCATGTGACAGTTTATAAAGACACATTCTACATATTCCGACGATATCATTCTTCTGAAATACCCCGAAACCGGGAAAACAAGAGCAAAGAAGGCGTGGAAAGCTGGGTCCTGTCCGGATTTTTAATCGGGGGGGGAGTATTTGAGATTTCATGAAGTAAGAACCCTGTTACTTTTTAATATTGTTGTTACTTTTTCGATTGCTCCGCCCCCATTACCCACAATGCGCTATCTTGCTTGGTATCAACACCTTGACAATATTATCTACAGTTGCCTGAAATGTGCCGGAAAGTAAGAATAATCCAAAGAAGTAAGAACTTTCTTACCTCCTGTTTTCCTGAAACCGGGGTGCCATACAGTTAACTTAAACCATTCACCCTATTATAGTAAGTTTTTCGATTTAGCACCTAAGCATGATCCCACGCCTCCTTGAGCATATTATCAGAAAGGATTTCGAACTTGATAAAGCAATCATTGTTCTGGGTCCCAGGCAGGTCGGAAAAACCACATTGATTAGCAAATAAGCAATCTTTCCTCGGACAGGTTGCGGGTTCTTATAGGAGATTCAAAGTATGTGCTTATCGATGAAGCGCAACTTATCCCTGATATAGGGATATCGCTTAAACGCATTACAGATTACATTGAAGGGGTCCGGCTCATCGTAAGCGGTTCATCCGCACTGGAACCGGCTCAAATTACCGGGGCAGATAAGGAAACGGTAGAACGCTATATAGACCTCCTGGAAAAAGCCTTCATCATTTTCCGCCTGAATGCAGTTATTGGCAATTTTCAGCCCTTTGAATTAAGAACTGACAAAGGAGCCTTGTGGGAGAATTACATCATAAGCGAACGTATTAAAATGCTGAATTACAGCCAGTTTTATGGAAATTATTATTTCTGGCGAACATTCAGGCAACAGGAAATCGATTTCATTGAGGAGCAGGAAAGAAGCCCGGTTCTCCAGATCGTTCACAGAAGCATATCCGCTAAAAGAGACCAGGACCATTACACCCGGCAACCTGGAAGAGTTTCTTCTGGAAGAATAGGATTATATGTTCGATAACAAGTTCCCGATCACCTCATCCATCTCCGGCATCTCAATCACCCATTGCACCGGGCAGCCTGCCTTTTCGAGAATCTCATGCAGAAGTTCTTCCAACAGATCCGAGCGGATCCAGATCTTCGAAGGCCGGTGTCCCAGCCTGACAAGCTCCTCCATCACCTTCTGTGGAAGCGATTCATGCATGGAATGAAGATCGGGCTGCGGAGGAAGCATGGAGCTCGAAACAACCATGCCGCTGAACTTATCCACCATCAATAACACAAAGGGAAAGTAGGCCCTGCTGCCCTTCTCCCGGACCGGATTGGGCAGCATAAACAAATCGATCTGCAGCCCCTGGCTGGCCTCGGGCAGCCCTGAAAGCAAGTCGCTGGTCTCCACGGAAACCTGCGGTGAATAGGATTTCCTGCCCCACCGGGGATTAACCACCAGGTACTGGTCCTTCCATCTGAATTTGGGTCCTTTGCCCGAGGGAACACGAATCAGGAGGGTTGTGGGCGGATCGTCTTCGCGCTCCAGGTACCACAGCTCCTTCTCTGTCCTCTCCGCCACGACCAGGGCCTGCTGCATCACCAGGTAAAGATCCACCAACGATTCCCGGTCCGGATACACCGGTACATGTCCCGGTACAATCTCCTCGATCCGGGGCCATACCCCTTTGCCCCGTGGACGCACCCCCGATTTCTTAATCGCCGCCAGGTCCTCCTTCCCCAGGTTCTCCCTATCGTCGAAGGACAACATCAGGTGCGGAACAGTCATCAGTCCCCCGTCCATCATGGAAGCCCGGAACATGGCCTCCTGGTCTCCAAGCAAACGGGTCTGCCGTTCGATCTCCCCTCGAAAATCCAGAAAACCGGTCAGTCCCCCGAAACCCTTGTAAAAAGCCAGGGCCGGGAACTCCCCAGCGCCACCCATCACACTCACGAAATAAACCCGATCCGTCCCGGGCACCTGCACCCCGAAGAGCTCATCTTCATCCATATATTCCCAGGGAGCCATTCGCAGGATGTCATCTGCGCGCATATACAAATACAGGTCAAACAGCAGCTTATCGTCGCTACTCAACAGCCGGACAGGCTCTTCCGGCCGGACAGGCAGCTGGCTGATGGCCGGAACCTGTTTTTTCGAAGTCACCTTTTTTCCGGGAGCCGCCTTTTTTCCGGGAGCCGCCTTTTTTCCGGGAGCCGCCTTTTTTCCGGGAATATTTCTCAAACTGTCCATGACCGATTCCACCACACCATGAGCAGTTTCAGGATCCACCCCCGTCATCCGGGCCGCCTCCTCAATATCCGGTTCAATGCCCGCATTGATATCGGGCATAACCAGGGCAATGAAGGCATTGATATCTGCCAGGACCTTGTCCGTTTTTGGATCCGATTCCTCCTTGAACAAATCCAGGTACTCATTCACCACGATCTTCTTATTCAGGACCTCGGCAGCTGTGGTCATCATGGTCATATTCACCCTGAGAAAAGCCTCCCGGGAAAAATCATAACCAAATGCATTAAAGCCCTCCACCAGGGCCACAAAGCCCCGGTCTGTCATGGCAGAAAAGAGCAGAAGGTGCTTCTCCTCGTCGAAAAAAGCCTGCGCAAAATGAGGGTGCTCCCCCCATTGTTTATAACTGAACCGGTAAACCCCCTGGTCGTATTCCGTCTTAAATACCTTCTTTAGCTTCGCCGTATCCAGGCCCTCCAGATCATGCTCGGAAAGCAGGAACAGCAGCTGATCCTCCTTGTGAAAAGTAAGAGGAAGGGTCGACCCGGAAATCAGCATCATATAAGGAAGCGGATCCCGCTCCACCTCGTCCTGCACCTCTGCCAGCTCTGCCAGGTCCGGATTCAGCTCGGTGGCAAAGAACCAGATATCGCCAGGCTCAAAACTCTGGTAATGGATCACCGGGCCATAGGTCTGCCAGCAAGAGCCATTGAAGCCGATGAGGTTAAACCAGAGACGCGGGTTGGAAGAACGACGTATATCGCCTGTCACCGGTGAATACAGCAGAAACTGCTCCCCCGAAAGCACATCCTCCATCATGAAAAAATTATCCGCCGGCTCGTCCACAATCACGCTGAAACAAAAGCGCCAGGGCTGCTTCATCTGCTGCAGAAGATAGTCCCGGTCTTCCCCCGTAAACCGTCCAAGCGCCGGATGCTTCATAAACCTTTCCAACAAGCCCTCCGCTCTGAAAACCCGGTGAGCCAGGTACTGGCTCCTGAGCATGTTCACGCTCCGACTGCCAAGTCTCTTTCCCACATGGCGATACCGGTCAAATTGCCTTTCCATTTGCTTTTCCAGTCCCCTGTGCCCGGCAGCATAGTTAATCAGATAATCATCCACCACCCGTTCAGAAATCCGGCTGGACTGCTCGCATATATCTCTGAGTTCGTCGTAAGTTTTCATAAAAATGAAGATACATAAATATTAAGAAACAGAATTATCCTTTCATAACGAACTGATCCTTCTTAACAAGGCGATTGTTAATCGAATCAGAATCATGGATCATAGATGACCTTATCATGGATCATAGATGACCTTCAAAGGCTGAAATCCAATGCCGCATTCTCTCCGGGAGACCTGGTCAACTGGCACGATGTCCACGGGCGCTATAGATCGGGGCATGTACTAAGGATTAACACCAATCTGGTCAAGAAGGATCGATAGTGAACACAGATTCATCTACCAGATAAAAGACGAAGAGATAGGGATCGTCAAATGCAAATACAGAACAGATCAGAACTCTTATAGGAGACAGTAAGTGTGTCTTTCTTGATGAAGCTCAAAGGATTCCCGGAATACCCTGAAATAGCGCCTAATCTTTCATTACGTTCCAGGCCATTTCATAGGTATACTCAAAACGTTGTATAAGCCCTTCCTTTATTATCTCTTCAAGAACTTCGTCAACATTTTCAAATTCGATATGGATATATTCTACAGCTTCTGTAAGCTTTGTAAGAGCTGTGTTATTATTTGATACTGATTTACGAATAATCAGTACACGCTGATTAATCCTTCTTCGCAATTAAATTGAACAACTCTTCGGAGGATATTTTTGCGGACCGGTCGGTGCCGGACAGAAGCATATCGGCCAGATCGCGTTTATCGTGGTGCATTTTGACGATTTTCTCTTCAATGGTGTTTTCAGCAATCAGGCGATAGATCGTAACCGGGCGTGTTTGACCGATCCGGTGTGCCCGGTCCGATGCCTGGTCCTCCACGGCCGGGTTCCACCACGGATCCATATGTATTACATAATCGGCCGCCGTCAGGTTCAGTCCGTGTCCGCCGGCTTTCAGGCTTATGAGGAACAGATCGCTCTTTCCGTTTTGGAAGTCCTGAATAGCCTCCTCACGCTTTTTAGCCGGGCTTGAACCATCTAAATACTGATAACTCAATCCCCGTTTATCGAGCATTTGGCGTATTAGTGCAAGGTGCTTTGTGAACTGGGAGAATATCAAAGCCTTATGATTGGCGCTGAGCAGGTCGTCAATCAGGGATTCCAGGGCCTCGAGTTTCGAACTGGGCAGTTTACTATCGGGCGCAATCAGGAGCGGATTACAGCTCATCTGCCGCAATTTTGTAATTGCGCTCAGGATCTGCATGTGCCGGGCTCCTCCCGCATGCTCGCTGCCTTCTATTTGCCCGATGGCTTTTTCCCGAAGCAGTTCGTACATGGCACGTTCCTGTTCCGACAGCGAAATATGCAGTGTAATTTCGGTTTTCTCCGGCAAATCGTCCAGTACATCACTCTTATTCCTTCGGAGTATAAAGGGAGCAATATATCGGTTCAGGGCGCTTCGCTTAAGTTTGCTTTGGGAACTGTTGCTGT
>JAOZQY010000338.1 GCA_029931975.1 Bacteroidales bacterium
GTAAGCTCCCGGAAAAACTCCTCCATCACAGGCAATTTAACATAGTCGCTAAATACAATGACTTCATCTGCCCTGCCATAGAATTTGGCTCCTTTCTGAAGAGTGAACAACGGTTCCGTTTCAAACATTTGTTGTAACTGCTGGTGAACCATGTAGCGTTCAAGATGCAGCCTGATCTCCTCCCCAAGGATAAACCGGGGTCTGTCGATTTTTGCAAATTGATCTGAAAAACCATCATCAAGCAAGAGAGAATGGCTTTTACCGGATTTCTGGAGAAGCACATACTCCTGATCTGCTGTTTTTGCTTTCGGATGCAGAAAGAATCTCCCCTCATCTGTTACATTTACATTTGACAATTCCGATTCGCTTGAGACCCTGGCAAGAATCAACTCCTCTTGCCTGAATGAAGACCCATCATCATTTACAAAATGTCCTGCTATCATGCGCCCTCTGATCTCTGGCATAAACTCAATCCCATTCTCGCTACATATTTGACCCCTGTCTATGTCAGCTCCACCCAATTCGATTAAATGAAGGTCTTTTGAATCAGTAGTTAATGGAAGATAGGTGCCCACATCGGTGTGGTAACGGAGCATATCAGGAGTTGAAATGTCAGGAATAAGCTCAACATTCTCCATCTGTACAACAACAGAAACATCCGAAAAGGCCGCTGAGGTAGTTATGGTCAGCTCTGCCTCCTCCCTTTGCTCAAACTCCGATCTGTTCACTGCAACTCCAACATCATACTGTCTGTTTTTGGGTAGCTGTACCAGGCGTTGAGCAAGAAGGTGACCGCTCTTATCCACGATCTGCAGGTTCCCCACGCCTCCGTTCATTTCTGAGGCGCCTATTTCCAATCTGTATCTGCTTTCAAATGCAGGTAACGATACGCTGTACAGAAGCACTCCTCTCCTGTGCAGTGATAGTGTGGCTGTATCCCGAATTGACCTGCTCTTTTGTATCTCAATCTTTACATGAGATCTGCTTAACGGATCTACATTCAGAACCCATCCTTCATTTTCAGCTTCCGGTAATCTCCATTTCTGATCATGAAAACTTAAACTGTAAGCTGTATCCTTTTGTGGTGAGAATAATACGTCTGTAAGTCCATCGGTGTTGAACTCAACCTGCCTCAGGGTGTCACCTGATCCCTTTATAAGCCATCCGGATCCCGGGACAGGACGACCAAATGAGTCAGATGCTCTTATAACCATATGATTCTCCAATCCGGATACAATTCTCCCTCCTTCCGGAAAGAAACTGATCTTCAAGGGATCTCCAGGCTCAACGGGATCAGTATATATAATTCGTTGCGGGTCGATAACTGTTATATTGCAATGGTAATAATGAGAAGGATCATGATTCCTCATCCAGTTGGTATAGGCCCTGATTGTATAGATCCCGGACTCAATTGAGCCGGGCAGTGAGATAATGGCGGCACCTTTTCCATTTTTCAATGTAAACTTTTCGCGAGTAAGGGGTCTGTCCGATTCATCAAGCACTTCAATGGTTACTACCCTGCTTATGTCTAAAGGCTTATGAAGCCATGCATCTCGTGTATACACAGAACAAAGTATCTTCTCCCCTGAAAGGAAGAATGATTTATTGATACTGAGAATCACCTTTTCCTGCAGGTCCAACGCTCTGCTCTGAGCCCTCAACCCATCTGAAAAGATTCCCTGTATCAGGAAAAGTGACAGTATGATATAGATTTTACGAACCATTATTCTATCCAGTAATCTGGTTT
>JAOZQY010000143.1 GCA_029931975.1 Bacteroidales bacterium
TCGCTTACATAATCGTAAACAGGAACCTTCCCCTGCAAGCGTCTTGCCTCTGCTTCCGGATTGTATGGATGAGTAACTTCCAAAGAGCCGTTTTCCGGTATTGGATTAGTTTCAAATTTGGTCCACTCCCTGATAAGGATCTCTCCATCTTCCGAAAGTATGGGATAGGAGGTGTCTTCCAGGTTCAAATACATTCCGTATGGCAATCCATGCTTTCTGCAAGCCTGAACAAATTCATTGGTGAGATCGCGATAGGGTGGCATATCTACAGGATCCCGAAAAGTATATTCGCTTTCCCACAAAGGCATCCCGGTGGAGCGGTGCATGTTAAACTGTACGAAAAATTTGGCGCCGGCCTCTTTAAATAGCTCAATATATTCTTCCGCATCTAATTCACTGGCCGTAAACAGGGGAATAAAATCATCCTTCTCAAAATCTTCACCCCAATGCTCAATAAAATAGGCGCCTTTGCCGCTTTTATCATAAATCTTATCCAGATAGCAATCGGGGTAATAATTACCGCCATAGCCCTTTGTACCGTATCCGGCAACACTGTAAATGCCATAATTAAACATGATACCAAATTTGCCATCCATATACCACTCCGGAGTGTCATGCTCAGATAATGAAGCATAGCTCGCTTTATAAGGACCTTCAAAAATCACCTGATCCATGGCTTCACGATCCTTCGCGGCTCTTTTCACATGTTGCTTTGTGTGCTTTTTAAGCTCAGATGTGCTGGATTTATAAATGTAGGGCTTGTAATTTTCCGGCCTTGAAGGAGCGGTTCGGTTATCTTGTGACATCAATGGTATTTCACAAATCAGCAAGCCGATAAATACAATAATCATGAAATTAACAGTAGTCTTCATAGTAAATCAATTTTCGTTATTAAATCTAATCTGTCACTTTAATATTTTCATAATCCTTAATATTGATTAGATCATTCTTAAGCATCAGAGTAGTAATATCCTTTTTGGGAGGACATTTTATTGTAGCGCTAAGCAATTGCATATCCTCCCAAGCCATATCGATGATATATCCACCCCTGGCCTTCAAACCTTTTATTTCCCCTGTTTTAAACTCCTCCGGTAAGGCAGGAAGCAGATGAATTTCACCCATATGCGACTGAACAAGCATTTCAGCTATGCATCCGGGAATGGAAGCTGAAGCATCCAATTGGAAATGGCAGTACAATTCTCCCTCCATAAAGAGATCTCTGCGCTCCCAATGATAATTTGCATGCTGAAAAGTCAGGCCATTCTCGAATCCTTGTTCAGTCAGTAATTCAGTCAATATTTTATTGGCACGATTACCATCCAGCAGACGTGTCCAGCACCACATACGATGAGCCCTGGCCCAATTACCTCCTGATGCTAATTCCTGTTGTAAATAACGACCATCCCCTCTCATATCCAGCGATTTCTTTGCTGCATCGGATAGATCCGGTGTTATGGTTGGATGTATTTGGGTTCCTGGACAAACCGCATATAGATGGGCAATATGCCTGTGATGACAATCAGGACTATCAATATCGGCATACCACTCCTGCAGTTGCCCATGCTTACCTGTTTTTAAGGGCAGCAATTTCTCTCTTACCCTCAGAAGTGAATCGGCAAAACCAGATTCTCCCAATAAATTTGCTGCTTGGGATGTATTGGTAAACAGATCCCATATCATCTCAATATCCTGGTAAACACCTGGCAAACAATAGTGGTAATCTTCACTTCTAAGATCATGAAAGGATGGATTTAATCCTCCTTTGGTCAATAGTGCACCATGCTCTGCTGAAACAGTGGGGGCTGCTATTAAATATCCTTCAAACGGGATTAGATTTTCAAGCCAGAAAATTGAGGCATCTTTCAACAAAGGATATGCCTGCTCCTGTAAATAATCCACATCCTGCGTAAATGAGTAGTGATCCCAAATGTGCTGACAGTGCCAGGCTGCTCCTACCGGATACATGGCCCAGGGATGGTTACCAATTGGCGCGGCATGTCCCCATATATTACCCGTAGTATGACTTACCCAGCCATTTGTGCCGTAAACCCGCTTTGCTACCTCACGACCTGAAATCGCCAGGTCCTCTATCCAGTCGATATAGGGTTGCTGACACTCCAGGAGATTTGTGGGTCCGCATGACCAGTATATCTCCTGCAGATTTACATTACTTTGATAATTTCCCGCCCAGGGCGCCACATCAAATGCATTCCATACTCCCTGCAGATTAGCAGGTAAAGTGCCAGGACGGGAGGAACTGATAATCATATATCTGCCAAGATTAAAAGCCAACACTTTATAACCGGGATCCGGTGTACCTGATTTTAGTTTTTGAAATCGCTTATTTGTCGGAAGTTTTTCCGCCTCCTTATTACCTTCCAGTTTAAGAGAAACCCTGTTATACAATGACTGATAATCAGAAATATGCCGTTTCTTAAGCTGATCAAACTCCTGAACAAGAACTTTCTGCATAACTCTATTGACAATATCTTTCGGATTTTCACCTGTGTAATCAGGATACTTCATTTCATAATTCGTTGCAACAGTCATATACAATTCGACCGTATTTGCACCCCTTACAGTCAGTGTATCATTCTCCCGGCCAACCACTCCTCCTTCATTTCTCATATCAATTAAGAGATGAAAAGGGCGCTTATTTCCATTGATATATCCGCTTATCTGGTATCTGTTTCCTGAAATTTCAACGCCCGAGGAGTCCTGCATGATATCCATTGAAAGGTTGAACGAAATATTTCCGGGAGAATCTGCTGAAAATTTCATGGCAAGAACCCTGTCAGGGTATGAACAGAAATACTCTCTTTCAAATGAAGTATTGCCCTTATCATAGTGAACTACACCTGCAGAATTTTGCAGGTCTAATACCCTTTTATAGTTCGTATAGATGGTATCCTCATTCAGGAATTTAATTCTTAAGTCACCAATGGATGTAAAATTGCCGAACAGTTCCGCTGAACCAAGAAAATCGTGAGTCACCAAACTATCTGCAATCTGGCTGTTTCCTTCTACCGTTTTTTTCCTGATTAATGGCAGGGACTCTTTGGCTTTGGGATTTACACCTGCTTTTTCCCAATTACCTTTGGCAGGGCCACCTCTCCACATGCTTTTTTCTGACAGAGCAAAGACCTCTTCTTCAATACCACCAAAAAATGATGCGCCAAAATAGCTATTCCCTAAATGTAAAGCCTGGCTGTTCCAGTATTTTGCAGGATAAGTGAACCACAAAACATGGTTATCAGCTCGCCCATCCTCAGCATATACCAGGTTTATTGCCACGCAAAGGACACAGATGAGAAAAAGCTTTTTCATTATTCCTGACTCACTAATTTTTATTCGGACTGAATTTCAATTGATTATCTACATCCGGAATTCGGAAATAAAAACCCCAGCCTCCGGTGTTATCTTCTATTTTAACCAACAGCTTGTTCCATCCCTTTTTCAGAGCACAATCAACATTATCATCATCAGCAATTGCTGGTCGATTAAGCAATTTATGATGGATTAACTCGTCATTTATCCAAACCCGGCAACCGTCGTCACTTCCGATATAAATTGTTATATCACGATTATCCGGCGACCAAACATATGTAAGTGCATAAGCGACAGCCTTGTCATTATTTGGCACAAAAACAGGATCCAGATTCACCAATCCGTCACTGTCTGCAATAACCGTCTGCCATTTGACTAGTGTATGATTTTTCCCGGTGTATGATTTTTTCAGATTTATTTCCCTTTCAGGTGGATAAACTTTTTCCAATCCCCTCCTCTCAATATTGTCCTCCGGATTATCAAACGACCCTATCACTGACCACTCTCCAATAAAACTCTTTACAGGCTCCAGCTTTACAGAAACCAAACCGGCTCCCATTCCCGAAGATGCGGGATTGTTTCCTTCACACCGAACTGTAAACAATTGATTGCCACCTTCCAAAACAAACTCCCCTAATGAAACATCTGTGATTTTCACCTCTGCATCTGAATAACCATCTACAATGACCTCTTTTGCATCACCAAATCCAAGACTTACCTTCGCATGATTCATGCCTTTCGTTATAGCCGCTGTAACTCTATATTTATCCATAGCCGGAACATTTACCTGAAAAGCGATCTCATCACCAGTGCCGGTGAATTCCACCTTTAGCTGACGTAACGTTGTTCCCTGGCTATCATAATAGAGCATACTGTCCATCGAGGTTTGTACACCCTCTGAGTGTTCAGATATTTCCAAACCTGTAAACGGAAAACTATTCCTGTCCGATTCAACCGCAAAGGGAAGACGGTTCTTAACAGAAGGTAATGTGGGAAAAGGCTTATGTGGTTCGGCCTGATACCAGTAAGCCACACTGGAAAGATAGTCGGATCGGGCATTTGCGTGACCGTGTTCAATAGAGACTTTTATAGATTTGGTAAACGGAATGGGATCGTTGATGTGGAAGCGATAAACAGTTGCTTTATCGCCGGGATCGTAACCATGCTCCTGTAACGGACAGCCATAAAACAGCGATTCGCTCTCTCTCATTCCCCAGGCATCACAGAAATAATCTTCCGAACCTGTCCCCATCAAACTTGGTGTTTCTTCACCATCTATCCAGATGAAATCATCACCTTCCCCCCACCAGCCAGGTGAGCGATTCAGGATTGAATAACTGACTCCAACGTAGTGTCCCTCACCTTTGGCATCAAGGAACAGGTAGTTTTCTTTCCCGTCAAGATTACTTTCCCCCCATCCAAGTGAAGATACTATTGGTTCAGGGGGAAATTCCTGATGATACTGTGCATGAAAATAGCGGGTATCTGCCGGGAGTTCTTCTACCTGCCGATAGTCAACATAATAATAGAAAGCATTGACACGGCTTGAGCCTTCGTTTGTTACTTCAATCCGGGCAGATTTATTAAACGGCATTAGCCAGTAACAATTTCGCGCCCTTCCCTCTGAAGTACAGACAAACGGCAATGAAGCATAATTCCGGTTCAGGCCGTGTCCCACGCCAAAGAAATCTCCGATGGGGGCTTCGACACTGGGTTCTTTTTCATCGTCCCAATACATTCGTAAAACGATCTTCTTTCCGTAAAACTCTTCAGCGTTGATTGTTACCCAAATATGATGAATAATGCCAGGACCTTGTATCTCAGCAATTGTCTTTGTCTCCCCTGCTCCGATTGGCATGGCATCGGCATTGCCCCCACCTCTATCGAAAGAGGATACCCTGCCTGAGACATAATCCTGTTTCTGTATAAGATTGTTAAGCAGGTTATCCCTTGTTTGTGAACTGAGTGTTACTGCAATAAACAAAGATGTTAACAATAGGGTTATTCGCTTCATTACTAGTTATTTTAAGATTATTCCAAAACTATTCCACCTCTCTAAATCCGAATCGAAATGCTCTTTCCGCTTTATCTCCAAAGTCAATATCCAGGCGGATCAATCCTGAATTCAAATAGGTAATCTTTGAGCTTGTATTGTCAGCGGAAGCATCGTTTAACTTATACCCTGAAGGAACATAAATGGTAATGCTGAAGGTATGCTCCCTTCCCCCTTTTAAGGTCCCGGTCAGGCTGAGATCATCAGGATTCCAACTGACCTTCTCCAGCTCAACACCTCCCATGGTGATGTGCCTGTTGGTTCCGATAATCTGCGGTAGGCCGGTGATCTCCCTGAGCGAGACCACCTTTACTGAAGTGGGCCTTAGTTCAAGCTCAAGTTCCCCGGCAACCTTACCAAGAAATATTTGCTCCCAGAACTCAAAAGCCAGGTACTCTGTATCGGAGTCCAGTCCGGCTTCCTCAAGATCAACTGTTCTTGTAACCATCTTCTTCTGATCCCAGCTGGCAATCGACAATATATGCCAGTTCTCAAAATCTCGTTTTACTTCAAGAGAAGAGATCATGGGATCATTGGTTTCAAACAAATCAATAGGTCGTGCAGCCTCACCATAGGGAGGCATCACCTGTTTAATGATGTTCAGCCGGTTTTTGGGTAGTTTTGTAAGGTCATCGCCGGCCAGGACAACACCACCACTCATTGCCACATTCGTTGCCAATACACGTGCCTGATCTAGTGTTAATGGTTCACGTACCACCACATGATCAGCATCAAGATGAAACAAACGATTATGCAGATAATATCTTTTTGGAACCGCTCTGCCTGTATTTCGCGGGTCAGTATATATTTTCCATGATGCCCCAATATCCTGATTGATCCTGAACTCATCAACCAATCCAGCTGAGGATAAAGGACCTAAATTCAAAATAGCAGCATCGTTACCAATTCCTTCTCTCAGAGCACTGAGTGCATCCCTATAGGCTTCTGTCTTTGTAACATGAGGATTAGAATAAATATCAGGCGATAAAAAGGCAC
>JAOZQY010000339.1 GCA_029931975.1 Bacteroidales bacterium
TGAACTGACAGACATTAAGCTTTTAAAAAAAATAGCCGGGACTAAAAAACCTATTATTTTATCCACAGGCCTGGCAAGCCTTGCAGAAATAGATGAAGCAGTCGGCACTTTAAAAGCATCTGGATGCACAGAACTGGCACTGTTAAAATGTACTTCAGCCTACCCTGCCGACCCCCAAAATGCCAATCTTAAGACCATTCCATTGCTATCACAATTGTTTGAGGTCCCAACAGGCCTCTCAGATCACACCATGGGCAGCGCATTACCCATTGCTGCTGTAGCCCTTGGGGCCTGTATCATTGAAAAACACCTTTGTCTAAGTAGAAAGGACCCTGGCCCGGATACATCTTTTTCAATGGAACCCCATGAATTCAAACAGATGGTAAAAGATATCCATACCGCACACAAGGCCCTGGGAAAAATCAGCTTTGAATTGTCAGACAAAGAAAAACAGAGTATAATTTTCAGACGTTCCCTGTTCGCAGTAAAGGATATACTTACAGGAGAGTCATTCAGCCCGGAGAACATCCGTTCCATAAGGCCGGGATTTGGTCTTCACCCAAGGTACCTGGATCAGATCCTTGGGAAAAAAGCACAAAGGGCTATTCCCAGGGGCACACCCCTGTCATGGGATCTTTTGCTTTAATCCGGTAAAGTTCAGCTTATGGAATCCAGGTTACTCTTTTCTTAAATCACCTAAAATCAAAGGAGCCAGCATCCTGGCATTTTCCAGATCTTCCGGCGTATCCAGGTCAATGGCACGGATCCAGGGAATGGGATATCCTTTTACCCTCTTGGGATAAAAGGATTTATTTTCAAGGAAATAATTGGTTTTTGCCCAATAAAAGGTGCCATTGCTGGCCATAAGTTTTGGCTGGAACTGGGATTGTAGCCCTTTATATTCTGGCCATTTATGCCTTAAAAAACCGTCTTTCATTTCAAGGGCCTGAACCGGCTGAAGGTTGAATTCCGATACACCCATGACCACATCAGCTCCATCCCGGGCTTCCAATTGTTTTAAGGACTCTTTTATATCCTTTGGGCTGATGAAAATGGCCGTGGCATAAATGCAGCAAAAACATGTCGGTCTGATCCCCTGACTGCCCAGTGATTCAAGGGCATGTGCACAGACCTGGACAACACTTGACCTGTCCCCGGCCAGATTATCCGGCCTTTTAATAACACCGGCACCAAACTGCCTGGCAGCATTGGCAATCTCATCATCCTCTGTGGAAATCATGACCTGGTCAAAAAGTCCGGTTTCCAACGCAGTTTCTATGGGATAAGAGAGCATGGGCTGCCCCTGTATGGGCAGAATATTTTTTCTGGGCAGCCGTTTTGACCCCCCCCTGGCTGGAATAATTGCCAATCGTATCATGGGTTTTCCAAATCCCCCAAAGTAAGCATCTGCCCTTTTCCAAGATCCCGGACAAATGCCATGCCTGACAGGGACTCAAACTGATCCGGCGGAATACCAGTTCCAGGCCTTCTGAATTCAACCTGATCCAGACTTAGTAAATCCCCCTGTTTCACATCAATTTTCAGAAACGCACTTCTTCGGATTTTTAGTCTCATTTTTTTCTCTTCAGGATGCAAAATTCTCCTTGGCTGACCCATGGCCGTCTCAATTATCCTTATGGTCTGAACAAAGGCCTTCATCTGGGAGGGCTCCAGGGAAAAAATATGTTCAGGGCTTTTTGTGGTTCTGTCTTTTGTAATGGTTTTTTCT
>JAOZQY010000340.1 GCA_029931975.1 Bacteroidales bacterium
TCAGTATATTTCTGCAAAGCTTTTCTGGTTGTATCAAAGGCCAGGTGATCCCAGGGTATTTTATTTTTTTTAAATTCATCAATGGACATGGATTCATGACAGGGCCGGATGGTTCCGCCAGTGATATCACTATGATATACAATGATGATGTTTGCTTCTCCTGGATAGGAATAGGTACCCAGGAGACCATTAATTTTAGTGTGCAATCCTGTTTCCTCAAAAAATTCACGTTTTGCAGCCTCTTCCAGGGTTTCCCCCCTGTCCACATACCCGCCTGGAAGAACCCAATACCCTTTTTTGGGCTCTTTATTCCGCCTTTGAAGGACAACCCCGTTCTTGGTTTCGGCAATGGTGCAGGCCACAAGCTTGGGATCCAGATAAAAAATAAAATTGCAGTCTTTGCACACAAGCCTTTCCGGCTCGTGATGGATCAGTCTTTTTTTTTCAAACTCCCCTTTGCATAAAGGGCAGAATTTATATTCACCTTTTTTGTTCATAATCCTTTGTTATCCTGACACATTTTGTGTGAAAAACTATTTTCCCATATCTTCAATTTTAAAATCAATTTGATAAAGATAATACATCTTGCAGTGTAAGGCAAAATTATTCTTATGGATAAAATCTGCTTTGGAAATCAAAAGTCTGTAATTGACAACTCCATTGAAATATCAATGATAACCTACCTGAATAATTTACCTGAAAACAGATTTTCTTTTTCTTGCAACCTGAACATTAGATATGGTATTTTTATTAATTTTTGGAGTGACCAAGTGATTCATCTGACAAGCATATCAAAGCAGCACGGTTCCCAAATTCTTTTTAAAAATGCCAGCCTGCAGATTCTGTCATGCACAAAAATCGGGCTTGTGGAAGCCAATGACACTGCTTGAAAAATATGGGGAAGCTACCGAAGAGTTTGAGAATCGTGGGGGATTACACAACAACCACCTATGGGGGAAATTATGATTTTTATATCAAGGAACGTAAAATCAGACTGGTATTCCCATTACAGCCATAACAGAATTATCCTAGGAGACACCCATGGAAAACAAAGCCGTATTGTACCATTCCAGCAAAAACGTGGGGATTATAACACTGAACCGCCCCCACCGCCTGAATGCCATTAATATCGATCTGCTCAAAGGATTTATGAAACAGCTTGACAGGGCAAGACTGGATACCCATGCCCAGGTGATTATCCTGACCGGAGAAGGAAAGGCCTTTTGTGCCGGTGAGGACTTAAAGGATACTGCCTCGGGTAAAAGTCTTGAGCAATGGACAGATGAGGCCCAGAGGCTCCAGGATATACAGAGGATGACCATGAAACTTGGCAAACCCATTATTGCTGCGATTCCCGGGTATGCCCTGGGCGGTGGATGCGAATTTGCCATGGGATGCGACATCCGCATTGCCTCAGAAAAAGCTGTATTTGGATTCCCCGAGACCACAGTGGGCATGACCGTTACCAATGCCGGTACCAAATTATTACCCCATCTTGTGGGACTTGGTAAAGCCAAAGAGCTTATATTGACCGGTGATTTCATTGATGCGTCCGAAGCCCTGAAAATAGGTCTTATTAACCGAGTGGTGGCTTTGGAAAACCTCATGGCAGAAGCCATGGCCATGGCCAGAAAAATTGCCAGCCGCTCCCCCCTTGCCACAAACCTGTCACGAACTGCCATTGACCAGGGCATGGAAGCAAGTTTTGAACAAATCATGGAGCTTGA
>JAOZQY010000057.1:0-14738 GCA_029931975.1 Bacteroidales bacterium
TGGACGCCCCGGCAAGGGCATCCAATATATCAAATCCTATGTTATGACGCGTATGCGCGTACTCAAGACCTATGTTTCCTAATCCTGCTACCAGGTATTTCATAGGAATAGCTTAGCCTTCAGAAGCGGAGTCGTCCGATTCAGCATCAGATGCTTCACCACCTTCGGAGGCGGCAACGGCAGCAGCAGCGGCATCAGCTGCCTCTTCAGCTTCTGCCTCAGCTTCACCCATCTCCATACCTTTACTGATACGCGATGAAACGATGGCAAAAATCATGGATTGAGCAGGATCGAGAATCTCAAGATTATCATAAGAGAGGTCTCCAATCTTAATCACATCTCCGATGGCAACATCGGTAACATCAATCTCCAGAGTGTCGGGCAGATACTGAAGAAGTCCGCGCACTTTCAGTACACGCCTTCTCTGACGGGGCTTACCTCCGTCTTTCAGTCCGATTGCGATACCTGTCAGGGAGATAGGAATCTCTACGGTAACCGGCTTGTCGTCGAATACCTCAACAAAATCGATATGATTCAATTTGTCAGTCACCGGATGGAATTGCAGTTCCTGCATAACAGCTTTATGCTTTTGTCCATCGATATCAATCTCAACGATAAATGCATCGGGAGTATATACAATGTGCCTGAAGTCGTTTTCGTGGGCGTGGAAGTGAATCACTTCTGCTCCACCGTACATCACACAGGGTACATGATCAGCTTTTCTTAAATCGCGGGTGAATTTTTTACCCAGTTCGGTGCGCTTCTTTGCGCTAATTGCAATTGTTTTCATTTGTTGTGCTACTCAGAATTAAGTTGAATAATTAATTCCCCATCACACTGTGGGAAAGTTCAAAACGGCTGCAAAGGTAATGATTTATCTTATATATGTATCACTGATAGACTTGAAATTGTAGACCTTGTCGATTACTTCGGCAAAATGCTCAGCTACCGAAATTACCTTAATCTTATCACTACGCCCTTTCAGCGGAATAGTATCGGTCACAATGAGCTCGTCGATGGGCGACTGTTCGATGCGTTCATAAGCAGGTCCGGATAACACCGGATGGGTAGCTACGACCCTTACACTCAGGGCTCCTTCGCTCTTCATCATGCCAGAGGCAAATACGATGGTTCCGGCTGTGTCGACCATATCATCCACAATCACAATGTTCTTTCCCTCCATATCGCCAATAGCCTTTATCTCCTCCACCACATTAGGTTTCTTGCGCAGTTTATAGCAGATCACCATGCTGGCATTTAGAAACCTGGAGTAAGCGTTGGCCCGCTTGGTACCGCCCATATCGGGAGCTGCAATAGCCAGGTTAGCCAGATTCAGCTCCTTTATATAGGGTACAAAAAGGGCCGACGCATACAGGTGGTCCACCGGTACATCGAAAAATCCCTGCAACTGATCAGCATGCAGATCCATGGTCATAATCCTATCCACTCCGGCTGCGGTCAACAGGTTGGCTACCAGCTTGGCACCAATGGCTGAACGGGGCCGGTCCTTACGATCCTGACGTGCATATCCGAAATATGGAATCACAGCTACCACCTTATCTGCAGAGGCACGTTTGGCGGCATCGACCATCATCAGTAGCTCCATCAGGTTGTCGCCTGGAGGAAAGGTGGACTGAATAATAAAGACTGTACAGCCACGAACACTCTCATCGTATGCAGGTTGAAACTCCCCGTCGCTGAACTGGAAAACACTTGTCTTCCCGAGTTTCGTTCCGAAATTTTGAGCAATCTTTTCGGCCAGATATGTTGATGCCCTGCCAGTGAAGAATTTAATAGGTGCGTTGGAAGCCATTCCGCTTGCTAGATTTAGTGATCTTCTAATGGCAGCAAAAGTAAGAATATTTATTAATTTTTTAACATGAAAAATGGACTACTAACAAGTGAACAATATGTTAAAGGGGATGTTATTCAGATTAACAACAGATAGATAATAAAACAACGAATGTCCAACCATAACCCCACAATATTATTAATCGAAAGCGACCTGGAGCTGGGTTCCATGCTGATAGACTCCCTGGAACTGAAAAACTACAGTGTCGATCTGGAAAACCGTGGCGATCGCGCCCTTCAACTTTTTCAGGCAGCCAAATATGACCTGATTCTTCTGGATGTGGCACTTAGCGGCCTCATCAATGGGTTTGAGTTTGCCAAAACCATCCGTAAAACAGATTATTCCACCCCCATTCTCTTCATGTCGGACAAAAATGACGATAACGAAAAGATACATGCCTACTGCTCGGGAGGAGACGATTATATAGTTAAGCCCTTTACCATAACGGAGCTATCCCTGCGAATCTATGCCTTGCTGAAACGGTCCAGGCCTTTACAGGTGAAGCAGGAATTGCCCGAAACACTTAGATTCGGGAACTTTACCTTCGATTATCCCAATCGATTGCTCTGTAGCCCCAGTGACAATGTTCCGCTAACCAAGAAGGAAGCAGATGTGCTACGAATGCTGGCGTCCAATCTGAACAAGGTGGTCAAGCGCGAAAAGGTACTGACCGATGTGTGGGGCGAGAACGACTACTTTATGGGCCGCAGTATGGATGTCTATATTGCCCGCCTGAGAAAGAAGCTTGCCCAGGACAAAAACATCTCCATTGTAAATGTTCACCGTATGGGTTTCAAACTGGAGGTTCTTGATGCCACAACTACCTGAGCCAAGTCCTTAGTTTCCGGATTTCTGCTACTTTTGCATGATAATTCCATAGCACATGAATTACAGTGGAAAAACCGTATGGATTACCGGAGCCTCATCCGGAATAGGTGCCGAACTGGCCCGGCAGTTTGCCGAAGAGGGAGCCAGAGTTCTTATCTCCTCCCACGAAGCCGAAGAACTGGAAGCGGTCAGGAAAACACTGGAGCCGGTGTCGAAGGATGTTCACACGGTGGTTTTTAACCTGGGAAATCCAGACGAGGTACTGGCCACCGCCCAAAAGGTTCTGAGTGATTTTGGCCGCGTGGATGTGCTGATGAACAACGGGGGCATTTCCACCAGGGCCGAGGCCCTTGAAACCTCCCTTGAGATGGACCGCAAGATCATGGAGATAGACTATTTCAGCGGAGTAATTCTGAGCAAGGTCCTGCTTCCTAAAATGATTGAAAATGGCTACGGCCATATTGGAGTTACCAGCTCCATTTCCGGGAAATTCGGCTGGCCCTTACGCAGCGCCTATGCTGCTGCCAAGCATGCCCTCTTTGGATTTTATAAAAGCCTGTGGGCCGAAAACAAGGATCATGGCATCCGGGTCACTATATTCAGTCCCGGACGTGTACGGACCAATATTTCCTACCATGCCCTGCTTCAGGATGGGAAGGAACACGGGAAAATGGACCCGGGCCTGGATAAGGGCATTCCACCGGCCACCTGCGCCCGTAAAATGATACGAGCCATGAAGCGAAACCGCAAAGATGTACTCATAGGAAGCTCCGAGCTGGTCATGGTGTGGATCCATAAATACTGCAAATTTTGCTACTACAGGCTGATTAATCGGGTTTCAGTGAATTAATCGGGTTTCAGTGAATTAATCAGAAAATGGTAGGCATCCCATTCCGGGATTTGGGGTGTGATGCCATCATTTGCATACGATCATTTGATGCAATCACTGACCGATGAGACTCACATGTACCCTGAAATCTAAAACAATTCACCTGTTTGAACTATGTACCTCCTCGAACTATGTACCTCCTCGAACTAGTCTCCTGCTCGGAGCCATTGCAGAGAAAAAGGGCGAAGTAAAATCCTATTTCCTGGATTATTTGAAGTCCCTTTCCACAAGAGCATTCCACCGGCCACCTGTGCCCGCAAAATGATACGAGCCATGAAGCGAAATCGCAAGAATGTACTCTTTGGAAGCTCCGGATTGATTATGGTATGTATTCATAAATACTGCAAATTTTAATACTACTGGCTGATCAATCGGGTTTCAGTGAATTAACTAGAAAATGGTAGGTATCCCATTTCCGGGATTTGGGGTGTGATGCCATCATTTGCATACGATCATTTGATGCAATCACTGACCAATGAGACTAACATGTAGCCTGGGACCTGAGATTATAAACTTGCTGGGGGCCATTGCAGAGAAAAAGGGCGAGGTAAAAGCCTATTTCCTTAATCAACTTGAACCCCGTTCCATTGAAGAGAACCGGATTGATTCGGTTCATGCCACCATTTATCTGCAAGACAGAGGCATGGATAGAGATACATGTGCTGACATTATCCAAAATTTGTCGGTAAGGGCTCCCCGGGAAAAAATCAGGGAAGTCAAAAACACCATGCGCATTTACAAAAGGCTTTCCACCTTCGATCCCTTCTCCCAGGACTCATTTAAACTGGCCTACACGGATCTGGTCCAGGAGCCTCACATAAAGCCCGCGTATCGCAAAGAGAATATTCCACTCTATTCCTGGAATGGTTTTTTTAGCATGTCTCCTTCGGTTCATGAAATGCGCTTAGGTATGAAAGACCTCTTCCATTATCTCCGGCACGGAAAGGACCCGCTTTTGATTAAGAGTTGCGTCTGTCATTATGCCATCCAGTTCTACCAACCCTTCCAGACGGAAAATGAAATAATGAGCAGGCTCTGGCAAACCCGCCTTCTCATGGAAGAACATCCCTTCTTTGAATTTCTTCCATGGGAGAAGGAAATCCGGAACGATAAGAAGAAATATTATTCCAGACTTCCGGGTCGTGAGCTAAACACCGATACATCAGATTTTGTAAAACACATGCTGGAGCTCATCAACAATTCCCTGAACAGCCTGCTGCTATCGTGTAGAAAATCCGTAAGACCCATGGACAGGATACGGTATTTTTATACCTTGGGTCGTTCAAACTTTAGCAGAAAAGATTACATGCTTGTGCATAAAAATATTTCCCTTGCAACTGCCTACCGGGACCTTGACCTGGGTGTGGGGACCGGGTTTTTTAATAAGCACGGAGAAAAGAACCAAACCACATATTCATGCTCCCCGCTGTTCGAATAGATAAATACCTCTGGGCGGTGCGGATCTTCAAGACCCGCTCCCTGGCTGCGGAAGCCTGCAAGAAGGGGCGGGTCTCCATGAACGATATGCATGTCAGGGCCTCTCGAAGCGTCTCTGAAGGGGATGTGATTGAAGTCAAGAAGATGCCTGTTGTTTATTCCTACCGGGTAAAGGAGCCCATCGAAAAACGGGTGGGTGCCAAACTGGTGGACCAACACGTGGAAAACATCACACCCCGGGAGGAACTACAAAAACTGGAGATGCAGGACGATTTCTATATCAGGCGCGACCGGGGTGCCGGCCGGCCCACCAAAAAAGAGCGCCGATTGCTGGATGATATCCAGGAGCTGTAGCCTGATAAAGTTACTGAGCAATCAGCTGAGTGCACTCCTCGATAATCTCCTTACGTAGCTCCACCAATGCCCATGCCTCGGGCTTGCGGCGGCGCAGCTTATGGCCAAACCAGGCACCATGTACAGTCTTCTTCCAGCGCAGGTACCAGGTCAGTGCTACTCTTCCCAGGGGCAACAAAACCACCACAAAAGCGATCCAGGTCCACCATGGAAATCCGGAAATCAATGCAAATGCCACAGTCTCCAGCAAATAGGTCAGCGGGAAAAAAAACAGAAAGCCCATAGCAGCCTTAAGTGAACTGTGGAACTGCAGGTCCTTCACATTTCGCACCAGATATCCCGGCAGCAGATAAGGAAGCGCATTGGGAATAAATCCGGCCAGGAAAATGGGGAAGGTAATAATCAGAGTAAGATATCTCCAGAGACTACGCACCAGCGAATACCCATGGTCGCGAACCACCCAGTCGCGAATGCGCTGCTCCTTCAAACCGGACACGTAACGGTCCACCTTCACCGCGAGCTTACGCAGAGGCTCCGGGTCCTTCTCAATGACAGCATCTAGCCTGGAAATCAACTCCTTATCGGCCTTAAATCTATCAATATGTTTCGCACCTGTGATTCCCATCAACTCCCGCATATCCGCATTGAAGATTGCCTTCAGCTCCATGATGGTTTCATAGAACTCATCACTCTCGATATTGATCATCAGCGGCAACATCTCCTCCCGTAACCTGGCCTTCATGGCATTGATTCCCCGGGCATTGTTCTCCTGATACTGTTCCCAGTATTCGGACATATCGATGGGTTTGCCATACTGAATCAGGAGCTTCTGGTTGTGTTTTATATAATGACCCACATCGAATCCAACGGGCAGGATCTTTACAAAAGGTTTGTCCTTGTACTCTTCCTGGGCCTTGAATCCGATCCTGAAAATCCCCTTTACAATGGTCCGCAGCCTGCGCTGGGAACCATGGTTCCCTTCAGGCATGACACAGAGGAAGTGCCGGTTGTGAAGCACATCTACGGAAATGTCAAAGATGTCCTCATTCTTTCCCAGCTCCGAGGCCCCGTCGCGCTGCCGGAATACCGGTAACATCTTCATGCTGTTCAGAAAAAAAGCCATAGCCCGGCTATTGAAGATGTCGGCCCGTGTCAGGAAAACAACGTCCTGGGGTACTGAATAAAGCAAATTCAGTGCGTCCATCAGTGCATTCTGGTGATTGGGGGCCATAAGGACCGGTTCATTGCGGGGAATATTCTCCCGTCCAACATGCTCCACCTTGCCATAAAACGAAAAGAAAAAAGTTCTCACATAGGGATAAATCATGTAATAAAAGAAATTTCGCTTATGAACTCCTTTCGTTGCACCGGTTACTTTTGATCTTGCCATGGAGGATCGTGATTAGTTCAGTTTTCAAAGATAGTTTTTTCTCTTAAAAGCCATTAAATATCTATCTTTGCTTCTTATATGAAAAAGACACAGGAACTAGACAGGACATATATCTCCGGCATCCAGCAGATCGGAATTGGTGTAAGTAATTTTGGTGAAGCATGGAAATGGTATATCCTCAACTTTGGCATGGACATCCGCATGTTTGAAGAGAAGGCCATGGCCGAATATATGCTTCCCCACACCAATGGTAAATCCTGGGAACGGCATGCCTGTCTGGCCATGAACATCATGGGCGGTGGCGGATTCGAAATCTGGCAGCACACCCAACACACACCCCTTGCCCCCACCTTCGATCTGCAACTGGGCGACCTGGGGATTATCGCAGGAAAAATAAAATCAAATAATGTTCAGGCTGCTTATGAGCATCTGAAGGATGCCGACAGGCTGACTGAGGTGATGAAGGACCCCACAGGCAGAGAGACCTTCTTCCTGAAGGATCCCTATAATAATATCTGGCAGGTGTTGGAAGAGCATGTTACCTTTATGGACAAGAAGAAGCCCACAGGCGGATCCTTCGGAGTCACTATTGGCACCACGCAGCCCGAAAAAGCCATGGAGCTCTACAGCAACATCATGGCTTACGATAAGGTGGCCTATGACATTACCGATACCTTTGACAATTTCAAGGGGCTCCCCGGTGGTCAAGGCAAATTCAGAAGAATCCTGCTGCAGCACAGCGAAGTGCGCAAAGGCCCCTTCTCCAGGCTGTTTGGGCCCACCGAAATTGAGTTGGTGCAGACGCTGGATCGCACCCCCGAAAAGATATACAAGGACCGGATCTGGGGCGACCTGGGCTTTATCCATATCTGCTTCGATATTCTGAACATGAAACTTTTAAAGGAGGAGTGTACTTCCAAAGGCTTCCCCTTTACCGTGGATTCGGATATCCACCCTTCAGGCAAACCCTTTGATATGGGCGAGGCCGCAGGTCATTTTGCCTATGTGGAGGACCCCGACGGCACCCTCATTGAATTTGTGGAAACCCATAAGATACCTATTACCAAACGCTTTGGCTGGTACCTGAACCTCTGGAACCGCAAGGACGTGACCAAACCATTACCCGACTGGATACTAAAGCTGGTGCGGTTTATGAAGGCCAAGCCGAAAAAACTGTAGCAGCTCAGGCTGGAATTCCAGAGAACTTTGTTGTAACTTCAGTGTTTCAAGCGCTTTAGTTATAGCCCATACGAACCTCTGGCTTCGGCCCAACCCTTCTCTTTGTCTGACTTCAGCAGTAAATTAGCACCAAAAAGATCCTGGTAGAAAAGAGATAGATTCCATGGTTTTTCAGTTATCTTTGCGGCTCCTCGAAAAAAGATGCGAACAAGCCAAAAAATATTGATTCAGCTGCGTAAACTGATGGAGAAGATCAGGCACCGGCAACTAATGCTGGCACTAAGCGTGATCATTGGTATGCTGGCGGGTGCTGCGGCCGGCTTACTGAAGAACCTCACCCATATTGTGGAGCATAAATCGAAATCGTGGCTACTGGGTGATCATACCTCCGAGCTCTACTTCCTCCTGCCAATGGCCGGGGTTTTAGTGACCATGCTTTTTGTGAAATACCTGTTGAAACAGGACATCGGTCACGGCATCAGCAAGATCCTCTTCTCCATCTCCAAAAGAAAAGGGCACCTGAAGCCACACAACACCTGGAGTTCCATGGTGGCCAGTTCTCTTACCGTCGGATTGGGCGGATCGGTGGGACTGGAGGCACCCATTGTACTTACAGGCTCGTCCATTGGCTCCTACATCGGCCAGATCCTCAAGCTCAACTACAAATCGGTAGTACTGCTGGTGGGCTGCGGGGCCGCAGGCGCCATTGCCGGAATTTTCAAGGCCCCCATTGCGGCCCTGATCTTTTCCTTCGAGGTGCTGATGCTCGACCTGACCACCTGGTCGATCGTTCCCCTGCTGCTTGCCTCTGTAACCGGAGCCATTGTCTCCTATTTCATCATGGGCGAACAGGTGGTCTTTGCCTTTACCATCAGCGAGCCCTTTGTCATGCACAACCTCCCCTTCTACATCCTGCTGGGAATCTTTACAGGACTGATCTCCCTCTACTTCACCCGCATGAACAATCTGGTGGAGCATTCCATGGGGCAAATCAAAAATGGCCTGGTGCGGACCCTTACCGGGGGACTCCTCCTCTCGGTGCTGATTTTCCTGATGCCCCACCTCTTCGGGGAAGGATATTCGACCCTGCGCACTCTGCTTACAGGCCATGCGGTTGAACTCTTCAACGGCACCCTTTTCGAGGGAATCATCGGAAACAATGCCTACTTTATTATCATCTTCTTCCTGCTGCTTATTATATTCAAGGTGATTGCCATGGCGCTCACCACCGGTAGCGGTGGTGTAGGTGGAATCTTCGCCCCTGCCCTCTTTGTGGGAGGCATAAGTGGGGCCACTCTGTCGAAGGCTGTCAATATGTTCACCTCAAGCAATATTTCTGAGAACAACTTTGCCCTGGTGGGTATGGCCGGCGTGATGGCCGGCGTAATGCATGCCCCCCTGACAGCCATCTTCCTTATTGCCGAAATTACGGGAGGTTATGCCCTTTTCATCCCCCTGATCGTAACCGCCACCCTGTCGTATGTGACCATTCTGGCCTTCGAAAAACAGAGCCTCTATACCATGCGGCTGGCCCAGCGGGGCGAGCTGATGACCCATCACAAAGATAAAACCGTTCTCTCCCTGCTCTCCGTGGAGGATGTACTTGAAAAGAACTTCAAGAAGGTACATACCAACGATACCCTGGGCGGACTGGTCAAAGCCATCTCCAAATCGAAACGAAACATCTTCCCGGTGGTCAACGACGAAAAGGAGCTGGTTGGCGTGATCTCCCTGGACGACATCCGCGACATTATCTTCAACACCGAATTATACGAAAAGGTCCACGTCTATGAACTCATGCATGTCCCCCCGGCCATCATCGACCAGGAAGAGAACATGGCAAAAGTGCTGGAGACCTTCGAAGAGACCCAGGCATGGAACCTGCCGGTGACAGAAAATGGCCAGTACAAAGGCTTTATCTCCCGCTCCAAAATCTTCTCCTCCTACCGCAAACTATTGCAGGAGTTTTCGGACGATTAAGCCCGGCGGAGTTCAGGACAGTCCGGATTTTTGCTTTATATAATCCGGGAAAAGCAGCACTTTCTTTGTTTCCGCAGGATCAAACACGAGTTTCTCAAAATCCTTTGATTTAAGCTTGAAGTCGACCGTTTCACACAGGTTCAGAATAGCCCTGTATAGCTCTTCTGGTTTACGGATTCCAAATCTCTGCTCCAGATACGCGTAATTAGGTTCTGTCTTCCCGGATAAGAAGATGAAATCATAAAAATCTCTACCCTTGTGACGCTCCAGAAGCGCAGCTGTTTTCATGGCCAATAAAATATCTGTCGGGCCTGCATAAATCTGGGTGAAGATATTGAACTTCTGAATAAGCGGTTTATCAGGCAGGTAAGGGAAGTGATGAGCTTCACTTTCAACCTTAATCAGGAAACGCTTTTCGCGATGGGGAGATAATCCAAGCTCATACATAAGGCCGGGGAAAACCAGGTTTCTGCGAAATGCTGTTAAGCTCATATCCTTTGGCTTATCATCGGCTTGCACCCGAATCCCTTCCAGACCCAGTGAGCGGATCACTATGTCTGTCAGCTCCATAAACTCGTCTCGTTCAAGATCGAAACAATCAAAATCAAGGTCCTCGCTAAACCTGTTGATATGATGCAGTATCCTCAGATTGCTTCCGCCAATAAAACTCAGCTTCCCGGCAAACTTAGTGTTGAAAATGATATCCAGAATCTTGTATTGGAAGTATTCCTTAAGCATATACTCATACGCCGATACGTTCTTTTTCAGAACCTCTGGAAAGAATTGCTTTATTTCATCAAACCCGATCATAATGAACATACTTTTTTCATTTTTGATATACGTTTGTCGAGTGCCTTATTTTTAAACTTCTCCAGATACCCGTAGAAGGTATCATTAAGTGCTTCATTAACGACCGATTCATTCAGTCTGAGTAGAGCTATCTCTTTCTCTGTGTCGTAGTTACTATATAAATAAAAGAAATCCAGAATGGCTTTCTCCACACTTGCCATAATGATTTTCCTGCTTACCTTTCCCCGCCCCATGTCTGCGTTCACATCTGCCAGCGTCTGTCCGAAACAAAACAGCTCTGGTTTGACATGATGATAGGTAAATACACCCAGTGTTGTTGTAAACTGGTTTGTCTTTTTTGTACTGACAGATGTCGTATTGTAAATTCCTTCCGGGATCAGGTTATAATAGGATAAAGCCGAATGCAGGCTAACGCTGGATGGGGCATAAATCAAATTCGCAGCCAGCCAATCAATATTTTCACTACTCTCTGTATCATTAAAGCAATACCATCCGTTACGAATCCTGATGATATATCCCTTGCTCTGCCATCGAACAAGGTTCATCAGGTTCATATCCGGAAATAACTTCCTGACATCCCGGGTAGAGAATACCCGGTATTGCCCCAGAGCAGATAAAAATCTTATCCACATATTTTTCTATTTATATACAAATATATATATTAATGGAAATATATTCAACAATAATGATAGATAAATGAATTCGATGGGGTATGTATTCCATATTTCCACAGTGATGCAATCATTTGATCGTATGCATTTGATTGCATCAGTGCCCATTCCGCATCTTACACTACCCTACTCCTTTACAATCTTCCGGGTACCCAGCAGGGTCCCATCCAGATCGCGCAGACGTACCAGGTAGATTCCGCATGTCCGACAACGGAGCAGCACCTGAGGCTGGTGTAGATGGGAATTTTCTCCATCCCTATGGTCGGGAAATAACAGTGGAAGAGATGTTCGCACGTCTGGATGATCCTGGCTCTGAACGTTCCTCTGCCCTCTACCAGAGACCCTGGGCACGACGGTAGGCACACCCTTCAAGAAGTACAAACTATGGCCCTTCGGAGGAGGTGTGCGCGATCCCCGGGACACTCAGTTCTTCTGCATGCGTGGCAACCGTGCCATCTACCACAAGGGCTGGAAGGCCGTGGCCATTCACAAAAAAAGAACGGACTACGAAGAAGACAAGTGGGAGCTGTACCATGTGGCACAGGATTTTTCAGAATCCACAGATGTCTCGGAGCGTTATCCCGAGAAAACAGCAGAGTTAAAAGCGCTCTGGTGGTCCGAGGCCGAAAAATACGGATCCCTGCCCCTCAGGTAAATAAGCGCTTATTCCCTGAACATGTCCAATACACTGTAAATATTGATCCCCAGTGTAAACTGATGACTGCTAAAGGTTCTCAGGGCCACATTGCTGCTAAAATTAAAGGAGTAGTTGAACTGAAAGCTATCCAACACTTCAGCCCCAATTCCGACGCCGTATACACCAGAAGACCTGAGAATCAGATTTCCCCAAAACCTTTTCCCGTAAATGACCTGGCCTGCAAATTCGACCAGGGTAGGAATATTCTGTCCACCGCGTAAGAGCAGGAAAGGCCTGGCAGTCCAGTTCTCATCAAAGTCGTAGGTATAAGCCAGGTGGGCCTGATAATTCTTCATGGGTTTATAGGTCAGATCCTGATCCGTATAACTCGCATCCCCAAACATGATATTGGAGAAAAGAATTCCAGCTTCAATACCACTAAAGCGGTATAACATGCTGAAATCACTGGCAAATTTTACCTTGGACCGCTCCACCCCATAGCTCAGCACCGGATCGTCCGCATAGTCGGGATCGCTGTAATATTTCCCCAGATTAATGGAATTGCCATAAAGACCCACGGAGAGTCCGAAATTCAAGAGATGTTGCTTAGTGATATCCACCTGGTAGCTATAGCTTCCCATGACCAGGGTAGATTTGAAGATATCGGTCCGGTCAAAAATCATCTTACCCCCGACACCCACCTTATCAAATATCCGGTCATGGTAACTCAGCTGAGATGTGCGCGGACTGGATTCAATCCCTACCCAATCCATTTTATGGTCCACAAACAAAGTCCTGGCCTGTCCCAGTCCCGCATAAGCCGGAGAGAGTTGGTAGGGATTCACCAAATAGCTATCCAAAAACGGATACTGCTGAGCGCTTAAGCCTAAGGGAAGGAGCAATACTGCTACAAAATATAGAATCTTCTTCATTACCTTCTGTTTTAAATAGTTCACAGTTTGAGCACTTTTACCTGACTATATTAACAACCCCTTTTATGAGGCCACTCAATTCAGTTTCCATGATGTAATAATAGGCACCTTCAGGCAGGGCTTTGTTCTTCCATTGGCCATCCCAGTCGTTGGAATATTCGTCCGATTCATAAACCAGATTCCCATACCTGTTGAAGACCTGCACCTGCACCCTTCCCATTTTTGCCATATGGGGAATGTACCAGAAGTCGTTTATCCCGTCGCCGTTGGGTGTAAACAAGGAGGTGATATTATCAAAAGTAGCCAGGGTGATGATATCCTGGGCAGCTTCTGCCGGATACCAGTTCTGATTCCCTTCGTTAAAGGCCGTAATGGTCACCGACTCCGCCATAAGAATCGTGAGCAGATCCCCATCCACAGCTGCCACAGTCATATCCGACGAGCTAAAGCTCACGGGCAGTCCGGCATTTGATGAGGCAATCAGACTGTATTCCTCGGTCATCCTCAATCCTTCGGGGATGTCCTCGAAAGAAATCACCTGGATTGCCTTTTGAATAAGCAGTGTTCCGTCGATGTAGGAGAAATCGTATTTGTTATCAAATCCACCAGAGAAAATGATGGGATAGCTGCCGGCATCAGTTGTAAGATCTGCAGAAGTGGACCCAAGAGGCAGCGTATCAATGACCGAGAAATCCTCACCATTGACAAAACCAGTAATGGTGAAGGTGAATTCGGGATTTTCTTCCCCATATGCACGCTCCTTATCTTCGGCAGTAAGGGTCAGGGTCGTTTTCTGAATATGTAGCACTCCTTCCACAAGCATGAAGCTATAGTTGTTGTCGGCTCCACCGCTGAGAATGATCGGGTAGTCCCCGGCCTCACTCGTATGATCGGCCACCGTAGAAATCAGGGGCAGAGTATCGAGTACCGTCTCATCCTCCTCAAAGGCAAATCCGGAATAGGAATAGGACAGGCTGGGATTTTCCTCCCCATACAATTTGGACTGATCGTCGGCAGTAACAGTCAACACCGCTTTGTCCACCGTAAACTGTCCCCCTATAAAACTCATATTATAATTGGTTCCGGCATCCAGATCACCCACGTCTATTGCATAAGTACCCGTGATTTCACCCGAGTCCCTTTCCGGTTTACCGGCAATCGTATCGCCTTCCGCCAGGCTGCCAACCGTAATGGAATAAGTCAGTGAGGGATCGTCCTCTCCGTATGACTTCGACAGATCGTCGGCAGTAAGCTCCAGGGGGGCCTGGGAAATGGTAAAAGTATCCCCGACAAATGAAAGATTAAGATTGTCTCCACCCGTGAGGTCTCCCTGCACAATAACATAGCTGCCCACATCCTCACCGGGTTCCCTGGAAAGCTCACCTGTAATCAGCTCAATCTCCTCGGGAGATCCGTCTACGACGGTGAAGGTAAGGGCTGGATCTTCTTCCCCATATACCTTCGACACCTCATCGGCAAGCACCTGAATGTCTGCAGCAATAATCGTAAATACTCCGGCAGTAAAGGTGATCAGATAGTTGCTTCCTGCACTAAAGTCCCCCTGCTCAATGGCATAGACACCCACATCTTCACCGGGAATACGTGTCAGTGAGCCGGAAACGGTATCACTCCCCACAAGAGCTCCATCTGTGATGACATAGCTGAGCAGAGGATCGGCTTCTCCAAAAAACTTTCCAAGATCGTCGGCAACAATGGCCAGAGAGGCTGTCCCGATGGTCAACGTTCCATCGATGTAAGTCAGGCTATAATTTGTTCCGG